>JBAZEV010000087.1:0-6866 GCA_041653695.1 Bathyarchaeia archaeon | reverse complement strand
TGCCCAGATAGCACCAAAAAGATTTGGTCTGCATGCTGTTTTATGAGGGTACACCAGATTTTTTCTCCGACGTCTGAGCGTTTGTATGAATCGTATGGACCGTTGATGTAGTCGTGTGTTGAAACAATTACGCGCCTGCTTGGATATTGGTCTATTACGTTGTTAGCCCAAAACAGCATATCGTCGCTGGGGTTGTATTGCAGATGAAAAATAAGGTAATCGTCCCCGCCTGCGGAAAACAGTTGGTAACTGTTGGTGTTATCCCCAGTTTTGTAGGTTCCACCAAACCACATGTTGCCGCTGAACCGTTCGACGCCAAAGTATGTGTTGTAGTTTGTTGTGTCGCCGTAGAATATGTCGTGGTTTCCAAGCAGAACAGCCCAAGGTACATTTCCGTCGAGTTTGCTCATGCTTGTGTTCGCGTTTTCCCACTCAGTTAGGTTTTGGGGGCGGTCTACTAGATCGCCTAGGTGCGTAACAAAAACGATGTTCAAAACGTCCTTGTTTTCTATTATCCACGCGGTTTGGGCATCAAAAAGCCAAGGATAATCCTTAACGTAGCCTTGTGTATCAGGCAAAACTACGATTGTGAAGTTCTGGTTTAATGGAACCGTTGCCGAGTATATTAAATCAACGGAGCCGCCACCCAAAGACACCGATGTTGGCGTTGTGTCAGCGAAGGCGATTACTGGAAAAAATGATGTGAAAACTAGTGCAAGTAATGAAACAGTCACTGTTCGTGAGTTCATTTTGTGTTCTTTGAAATGTATCATCTGGAATACTAATAAAACTTATAGCAAAAACTGGATATAATATATAGTCTATAAAAAAACAAACATGGTGCCGGATTGTCATGAAAAAGTCCGTAACATTGGGCGTTATTATTCTATTTCTGGTTTCAACAATCAGTGTGCAGTCGACAACCGCAGAGTCAACACAAACCACTGTTTACATCAGGCACAATGGTTCTGTTGAGCCTTCAGGTGTACCCGTTATACATGTTGGGAACGTTTACACGTTTACTGGGGACATTAACGGGTCAATCATTGTGGAAAGGAATGGCGTGGTGATTGATGGTGCAGGTTTTACGCTTCAAGGAACAGGCGCAACCAACACAGGTAACGACCCAATAAACTTCAATATATGGCTAAATACTTCTGAAGATTCAGAGCAAGCCATAGAAGTTGACGAATCAGTAACCCGTGAATCAAACAACACGGGAATATACTGTAGTACACAGAATTTGACAATAAAGAACCTAAAAATCTCCCAGTTTTGGTGCGGTATCGAACTTGAGGGTTCCTCGGATAACACAATAACTGGAAACACGCTAACAAACAATAACCAAGCAGTATGGATACATTTGTCGTCAAACAACATAATATCAGACAACACAATCACAGACAACACAAACGGGGTCTTACTCAAGGCATCCTTTTGCACCGTTTCCAGCAACATGATAGCAAACAACACAAACTACGGCATCCAGCTTGACTGGCCATTCAACACGGTCACAGAAAACGTTGTAACAAACAGCAACCGCGGAGTTTACATCAACGCGGCGCATAACACACTAGAAAACAACGTTTTTGGCGGCAACACATACGGGTTGTATTTGGCAGGCTCGGATACCACCAGTTTTCTGCAAAGCATAGATGAAACAAACATTGTAGACGGCAAACCAGTCGTTTACTGGGTTAACCAAAAAGATTTGACAGTTCCAAGCAACGCGGGGTGGGTTGTTCTTGTTAACTGTTCACGTATTGTTGTGCAAAACTTGGAGTTCACAAACAAGTGGCAAGCTGCGGTGTTGCTTGTTGGCACAATGGATTCAACGGTGACCCAGAACACTGTAACGGGTGGTGACCAAGGAATACGGCTTTTTGGGTCTGCAGGCAATGTTGTTGCCAAAAACAGTTTGATAAACAATGGTATTGGAATCGGTGTTGAAGAGGAATCTAACAATAACATGATTTCTGAAAACACGGTAACAAACAACAAACGTGGAATATACATTGTTGAGTCCACACAAAACACGTTACGGAAAAATGTCATGGCTGAAAACAGCAACCACATTGAAATTGACTGCTACGACAGCACAACCTCGGGTGCCTTAACGTATTACATCAATGATTTGGATACATCAAACTTGGTAGAGGGTAAACCAGTTTGTTACTGGGTTAACCAAAAAGACAGAACAGTTCCATCCGATGCCAGATACGTGATGCTTGTTAACTGTACTAACATGAAAATTCAAAACTTGAACATCACAAACGGAACCTTGATACAGCTTGTGTGGACGACACACTCAACCATAACCAAGAATACTGTTACAAACGGAGGGGGTATCAGGTTGCATCAATCGCCAAACAACGTTATTTCGGATAACACCCTGAACGACAACGTTTATGGTGTTTACATGTATTTTTCTTCAAACAACAGCATCACCAAAAACGCCGCGGCATCCAACCAGCATGGGATACGGCTAGAGGCGTCTTCAAACAACAATGTTAACGAAAACACGTTAACCGACAACAACACAGGAATCAGCCTAGACAAAGTCCGAACAATAGGCGGGGTTTCTGACCCAGACCCATACGCGGTTTTAGGTTTAGAACGCAATTACGACTCAATGAGTAACACTATTTCAGGCAACAACATAACGGGAAGCAGGTATTATGGAGTTATCTTGCGCAGCGCTCAAAACATTGTTATCGATAACCAGATAACCAAAAACAACGCGGGCGTTGATAGTGAATCAGATAACACCATAAAAAGAAACAAGATAACAGACAACACCAACGATGGCATCAGCATCAGTGCATCAAATAACATAGTATCTGAGAACAATGTGTTAAACAACGGAAACGGAATCAATGTTGTGTCGGCTTCAAACAACACTTTTTCAAAGAACACAATAAAAAACAGCAATAACGCAATAAAACTGCAATCAGCCAAAAGTAACTACATAATGGACAACATCATAACAAATAATACATGTGGAATCAATTTTGTCCGACAACAAAGACCACCAGTGGTTCCAGAATACATGTTCTTTCCGCCTAATTGCACTAACCACATTGTTTCTGGAAACCTCATAGCCAACAACGAGGTCGGCATTCAAATGGACACAGCAATTGACAACATTTTTACTCAGAACAGTTTTGTGGATAACATAAAACAAATATATGATAACCAAACGTCGGTCAACAACTGGGATAACGGCACAGAAGGAAATTATTGGAGCAGTTACAGCGGCAACGACTCAGACGGCGACAGCGTAGGTGATACACCTTATGTGTTGGACCAAAACAACCAAGACAACCACCCGTTGATGCAACTCACCAAAACAGAGACCACCCAAGATTCAGGCATCCCGAATCAGGCATTAGTGGCGGTTGCGGCGGTAATTGTGTTAGTATTGGCAGTTTTTGTTGTGGTGTTTTGGCGCAGAAAATAGTTAATATTTTGTATTAAGAAGACCATTGTAGTTAAGTAAACTCTTGAAGGAGATGCAAACGTGAGCAAACAAGTGGTGAGTAAACATTGAGCATCTTTGATCTCCTTGAAGAGGACACAAAACAACAAAAACAGCAACAGAAAACCAAACGCGCCGAACTTTTGAAGTCAGTTGGCGTTAAAGAATGCTTCACAGAGGGCAGCATGAACATTGATATGCGTAAATGTTTGGGTGTAGAATGCAACCTTTGCGTTAAGGCGTGCCCCACAAACGCGTTATACTGGAAGGGTGGGGAAATCGCTACCATCGAAGACCTTTGTGTTTACTGTGGTGCATGTGTTGCTAACTGTTGTGTGGATAACTGTATCAAGGTGACCAGAAAACGGGAGGACGGCACAACTGAAACGTTCAGTACACCTAAAGCTGTGTGCCAGTTGATGGAAAGAATCAATTTGAAGAAACGTCGGGAACGGGTGAAATCGCGTTACCCAACAGTACAGGAGTACCTTGACCGTTACTTCTGATTATGTGCGGAAGGTTGAGCGTTAAACGGTAGGAAAAGCAAACAGTTTTTGTTTCACGAAAACTTTATGTTACAATATAGTCCTCAAAAAGTTTCGGAGAGGCGTTAGAAGTTGGTTGAACAAAAATGGAAAGCAGCTATTGAAGCCGCAATAAAAACTGAAGAACAATCCATCGCACTGTACAGCACAGCACTTGAGAATGCAAAGTATCCTGAATCAAAGATTTTCTTTAAAGAACTCGTAGAACAAGAAGTTGGACACAAAAACAAGCTGCAGGCAATACTTGCAGACCCAACAAAAATGACTGAACTAGGCACAAAAAGTCAATCGGTTCAAGACCTCAAAATAGTTGACATGCTCCAAGATATCCCGTTGTCGCCTACCGCGGATTACCAGACGATTCTTATCTATGCCGCAAAACGGGAAAAAAGCAGCTACGACTACTACAAGATGTTGGCGTTGGGACTGAAAGGAACCCCAATGGCAGACCTGTTTAACAAGCTAGCACAAGAAGAACAGACCCACAAAAACAAGCTAGAAAAAGAATACGACGACTGCGTACTACAAGACAACTAAAAACAAAAAACCACGCTGAAAACTCAGCGTACACCTTTTTCTTAAAAAGTAAAAAGAGAGTTTATTTGACGATTTCGCCAGTTACGCCGTCGATGTTAACCGCTTTTTCTTCTTTGGTTTTTTCGTTTCGGAACGTGAACTTGTATATTGGGTTGTAGATTGTAACGTATTCGGTTACCTGAAAAACTTCGTTATCAACGGTGTCCACGTTATCGGGACGTTTCACAGTCTTGGTTTTTGCCAGTGCAATTACTTCGCTTTCAGAAGGCGCAACATGTTCACTGTTTTTCCCGAACTCCTTGAGTATCTTCTTTGGGTTATCCTCAGAAGGCGCGATTGGAACCTGCTCGGGCAGGATTTCTGCACCAGTTTTGTCCAGTATGAAATATGTTTTGTCCTCGTAAAACGACCATTCCTGACCTTCGATACTCACCATTTTGCGGTACTGCTCAGGCGTAGTACCCGCAACAGGAACCATCTGCGGGGTGAAGGTTTCGCCCAAGATTTTTACTTCTTTGGCGGTTTCGGTAACCTCGAAACTGAAGACCTTCTTGGTAAAGTATTCGATGCGGTATTTTGCGTCTACAAGGATGTAGGGGTCGTAGTATTTGTCTACTGAAACGATGTGGATGTCTTCGGGTCGGGGTTTTGAGAAACGTTTCACGAATAACTCGTTTTTCATGTTTTCTGCTGTTTGTTTAAGCTCAGCAGGGTCTACATGGGACTTGTACACGATTAGTTTCATCTGTGCAACGGTTTCTGGAACCTGAGGAATAGCAGTCAAATGTAACACACCTATAGGAACAAGAAAATAGGGAAACTTTTTCGAATTAATCCTTTATGAATCGCAACTCTACATTGAATCTACATAGCACCCAGCAACGGATTCAACATTTTTTCTGAACAAAACAGAAAAACACACCACAAAAACGGGTATAAAACAGAATCAAACATGCAGGTAACACACAAACAAAGCCGCAAAAACACTCAAACACCACAACCAAGTAACCGCCTTTTTTCGTCACCAGCACAACGGTGAGCACACCTAATAGGCTCAGGCAAACGGTAACGACCAACACACTCTAAAACCAGCGACACTGCACGCTCCAAAGAAACTAAATTGCCAACACTAACAAAAACAGGCTTAGTTCCCATCCGCGTTACAACCTGTGCGCCGATGGTTTTTCCGTTTAATTTAAGCAACCTGACACCTTGCTGGGCATCGGTTTCTTCAATTTTGCCACACAGAAGGCTTTTTGCCACACCAACAACTGGTTTACCAAGAATCAAACCCAGATGCGACGCAAACCCCAACCCGTAAGGATGCGCAAAGCCTTGTCCGTCAACCATAAAAACGTCAGGCTCCACACTAAGCCGTTTTATTGCCGAAACCGCAGGCGGGATTTCCCGAAAAGACAACAACGTAGGCACATACGGAATACGGGTTGGAACAAGGGCAACTTGGTGCTCAACCAGCGTTAACGTTTCATAGTCCAAAACAGCCACAGCACCAACAGACAAGCTCCCCAGATACGCAACATCAACACCAGCCACGTAACGGATACGTTCAGGCAAACTGTCCGCAAAACTGAGTTTCTTTGACAAGGCATTTTGTAGTTCGTGTGCTTTTTTAACCGAAAACTTTGGGTTAAGTTTACTGCGCAACGCCCTAGTTTACCCTTCATACATCCTAGTTTCGGGCTTTGTTACTCTTTTCTGAGTTTGTTTTCCAGCTTAGAGATAGCATTCTCCAACGCGGTTCTTCGCACCTCGATGGTTATGTCGCCGCGGGTGATTTCGATTAAACGCCGTGCAACGTCACCTTTGCGTCTTAGACCGTTCACTATAACATAGGCGTCATCCAACGCGGTTAACTCAGCGTAGATAAGCTCCATCCACTCTAGGCACTTCTCGGAGTCGGCTACGTTGCCTTTCCTGATTAAATCAAGTGCACGCCGTCTGAGTTCACCGATAACGTCGCCCAACGACAAAACATACGCGGTAATGGGCACATCAATTTCCTGCGGAGTAACAAAACGGTTCTCCATAACCAAACCAACAAGAATATGTGCTTCAGCGTTCTCTTCGTAGGCGGCTTCAACAGAACCCATAAACTGAATGTATGGGTAACTGGTTGCGGTTTGTTTAAGCTCCTCAAAAATCTGGGTTGCCTCATTTAACATCGCTTTTGCGTCGTCAAAACGTTCTTGATGAGTAACCTGAATCGCCTGCTTAGAAAGGCGGGTCGCCTTACGCATACTCTTGTGGACCTCATCGCGGACTTTTTCGCGTTCACTTAACACCTG
>JBAZEV010000086.1:0-6926 GCA_041653695.1 Bathyarchaeia archaeon | reverse complement strand
TTTCCTTCTGTAATGTACTGGTCGTAGAGGGCGTATACGAACATTTGGGCGTAAACGTATGAGTAGTTGTAGAATCTGTAGTTTGGCATGAAATAGTGGGGTTTCATTGTCCATTCGGCGTCCATTTCTGGGAACCAAGTTACTGTGTTTTTGTATATGCGGTTTCGTGCTTTTGTCCAGTGGCTGCAGATAGTCTGGTAATCTAGATATTCTCCGTTTTCGATGGAACTGTAAAGGGCTTGTTCAAACCATACACGGGCGCTGACTTGGAATGTGGTCATTCCCGCTTCGTCAAGAACCATGCATAGGATTGCTGTTTTTTCGGTTTTGGTTTTTGCTTGGTCAAGGAGCTGGTCTGTCAGCAGCAGTTCTCCGAAAATTGAGGCTGTTTCAGCTACTACAGAGGGGATGTTCATGTTGGTTATGGTTTGTTTTCTTGAGGCGTACCAGTCGTGTGTTGCGTGTCCGAGTTCATGGGCTAATGTGAAAACGTCGCTTAGGGTTCCGTTGAAGCTGCTTAGGATGTATGCTGATTTTCCGTTGTAGTCGCATGCGCAAAATGCGCCGTTGCGTTTGCCAAAGCGTGGTGAGGCGTCTATGCGTTGTTTATGGAACATTTCTTTCACGGCAGTAGCGTATTCGCTGTCTAAGCGGGTGTATGCTTTGGTTACTAGTTCTTGGGCTTGTTGGAATGTGTATTTGAGTTCGGGCATGTCAGGCAGGGGAGCTACTATGTCGTGGTTTGCTAGAATGGGTAGGTTCATGAGTTTGGCTTTCAGTTTGAGGTATATGCGGTACGTTTTTGCGTTTTCTTCAATTGTTCTAAGTAGGTTGACGATTATATCCTGTTGAGTGTCGTTGCATATCAGGCTGTCATGCATAGGAGAATCGTGTTTTCTTCGTTTAGAAACAGTCACCCAGTCGTTGCATATGCTGCGCAAGGCTGCGGCAAAGATTTCGCTATCATTTCCAAGAGTCCCATAAATCGATTTGTTGGCAGATTCCCGTGTAGCACGGTCAACGTGAGTTAACAGTCCGTTGGCTTCCCCGTATGAGAGCGTCTTTTTTTCTCCAACCACGGTTACTTCAAACACTCTGGTGTTAAGCCATTTGCTCTGCAGGTCACGCCAAGCGTTTACGCCAAACTGGTCTTTTTCTATGATAATTTGTTCTTCAACCTCTGACAACTGATGCTTTACGCCACGGTAAACCATCTCTAGCATGTGACGGTAATTTTGCAGAATAGGTTCCATGATGATTTGTGGATTATTCTTCAACAAGTTTCCAAGCGCGATTTCAAAAAACGCAAACTGTTTTCCAAGAACTGCGTTCAGTTTACTTATCTTGTCATACAATGACTGGGTCTGAGGCAAAGTCATGTTCGCCGCAAAACAAAGACCGGCATACAAACTTACGTCATTGAACTTAACTATGAAAGCTTCCAAGTCTTTTAGGCACTCTAACAAAGAGTCAGCGTTGAGGTTAACTATTTTTCCGCAGTAATTTTTCTCAAATTTTTCAGCCAACGCCTTGGCTTCAGTGATTGATTGGTTGATTTTAGGGTCATCGGTGCTAAGAAAAAGTTCAGATAAATCCCAAACAATTTGTTGACCAGTCAAAGCAAAGGCTCCTCACATATTTCATGTTAATGGATTATTGTTTGTTATCTTGTTTTCGTGTTTCAGCAAGTTTATGAGGATTTGATTTTTTCCCCAAAATGCACGAACACCTGCTTCAAGTAACAACACACACCATACCAAAAACGTGTGAAATCTAAGTAACACATGTACAGCAGTTGTATTTCAGAAAAAAGGCAATAATCAACAATCTACTTCTATTAGAATACTAACATGTTTGAGGTATCAACGACAGTTTGGCGTTTGGGCACATGCCCTTTTTTATGCTGGCTGAGGTTTTTTTGTGTCAACCGTTTTCGGTTTTGTTTCTGTTTTGGGTTTTTCTTTTGGTGCTTCGGGTTCTTCGGCTAGTTGTTCGGTGCTGTCGGGTGTTTGGTTTTCTTGTGTTGGTTGTTCAGTTTTGTCTGTTTTTTCTTTGGTGTCTGTGGGTGTGTTTGTTATGTCTCTTGATGATAACAGCATGTAGTCTGCCCATGCTGCGTAGTAGCCTCGGTCAAAGTCGCTGTGTATCTTGTTTTTGTATTCTTTAAGAAACTCTTTACGGTATTTTTTGAGGTCTTTTTCTTGGTTGAAATCTATGTTGTTAAGAAACGCGTATGTATCGTTAGACTTCTGGGCAAGAACAATCCCGTCAAGGGCGTGGATGTAACCTTTGTTCCATTCCGTTTCGTTGGTTTTCTGTTTTATCCGCTCAAGGATGCGTTCTGCTTCGGCGAATCGTCTTGCTTTTACGAGTTGAAAGAATCTTACTACAAAAATTTTTGAGATTGGCATCTATATACTGTTCTCCTCGGATGTTACGTTTTCTATTCCGTTTTCTGTAACTTTGAATATTGCTTCACCCTCGGGCAGGTGCGGACTTGAAACCAGCCTTGCGATTCTTACTGGTCCCCGGGCAGATTTTCTCAGAAAAACCCGTGTATGACTAGTGTGTGCAACAATGTGTCCCCCAACTGGGTGTATGCCTTCGCCAAAGAAGACATCAGGTTTGGACATTACCTGATTTGTTACAACTGCCACGGCGTTGAACACTCGGGCTAACCGTATTATCATATGCAGGTGTTTGTTGAGTTTTTGTTGACGCTCAGCAAGCATTTCTCTGCCTAGGTATTCGCTTCTGAAATGTGAAGTCAAAGAATCAACGATGATTAACCGTATGTTGTTTTCTTTGATTGTTGTATCCGCGTTTTCTAGCAAAAACATTTGATGGTCTGAGGTGTATGCCTCGGCAAAAATGATGTTTTTAACAGCTTCGTTGGGGTCTAAGCCCACGTTTTTTGCCATTTGAAAAATTCGTTCAGTTCTGAAGGTGTTTTCTGTGTCAATGTAAAGGGCTGCGCCTTCTAAACCACCCTGCTCTTTGGGTAACTGCACGTTTACGCATAGCTGGTGGCAAATCTGGCTTTTGCCGCTTCCATACTCGCCATAAAACTCTGTGATAGACTGGGACTCTAAACCTTTACCCAGAAGAGTGTCCAGTGTAGTGCTTCCCGTTGTTAACCGTAACACGTTTTGACGCATCTTTACCAGTTCGTCGCCCCTGATGAACGGCAGCGGCATGGATAAACGGGCTTTGTTGATGTACTCAATTGCTTTTGTTTTGCTTATGCCTGCTTGCTCAAGTTCCCTAGCAGTAGCCATCGCAAGAGACTCCACAGTGTGAAATCCTAGTTCCCGCAGTTTTTTTGCTGTGGCTGCGCCTATGTCTAGGTCTTCTAGGCTGTCGTATCTCTTTTTTTCTAGGGTTGGCTCTTCGTTCATTTTGGCGCCTCGTTTCCAGTTTTTAACGCATTAACGTGTTCGTATTTAAGTTAGACTGTATCGCAGATAAAACGTTCGATAAACCCAAGAAAACGGTGTTTTGGAGCAAAAAGTATAAGGCTTATCCTCTAAGTTTTCTGTTTAAGGAGAGGACACAGTTTTGGTGTCGAGGGATATTGTGGAGGCAGTGGCGTATAAACTGTTGCAACTGGCAGTCACAGAGTTGCCCATGGACGTTAAAAACGCTTTACAAAAAGCTTACCAAAACGAGGACACCGCAGTTGCCAAAGCACAACTAAAAGCCATCCTTGATAACATCGAGTTGGCTGAAAAAACTGGTTCTCCCCTGTGCCAAGACACAGGCGTAATAACATACTACGTCAAAGCAGGCACCAACATATACGGGTTGGACCAACTCAAAAACGCCCTAGAAAACGCCACCGCACGGGCTACAAAAGACATTCCCCTTCGACCAAACGCGGTAGACCCGTTTACCCAAAAAAACAGCGGAAACAACCTTGGCAGAAACACGCCAACCATCCACTGGGACATCGTGCCCGGAAACAGCATTGAAATCACAGTTGTCCCCAAAGGCGGAGGCTCAGAAAACGTTTCAGCACTAGGTATGCTTAACCCCAGTCAGGGTGTTGCTGGACTTAAAAAATTTGTAATCGACACAATAATCGCCGCAGGCGCAAAACCGTGCCCACCAACAGTTGTGGGCGTAGCCGTAGGCGGCGGAGCAGACACCGCAACCAAACTAGCCAAAGCTGTGTTGCTAAAACCTGTAGGACAACATAACCGTGAGCCAGAGTTGGCAAAACTTGAACAAGAACTGCTTGAAGCCGCAAACCAAACAGGAATCGGACCAATGGGACTTGGCGGCAAAACAACGGTTCTGGACGTAAAAATAGACTATGCATATCGGCATCCTGCATCGTATCCCGTTGCTGTTGTTTTCCAGTGCTGGGCTGCACGAAGAGCTTCAGCAAAAATCGGCTCAGACGGAACCGTGGAGTACCTAACGCATAAGGTGAAATAACGTGGCGGTTTACAGGCTCAAGACTCCAGTTTCAGAAAACGAGGTAAGAAAACTCAAAGTAAACGACACAATCTACCTCACTGGAACCATCGTAACCGCCCGAGACGCAGCACACAAACGTGCCCTTGAATACCACCAACAGGGCAAACCGTTGCCCATGCCTTTAGACGGTCTTGCTGTTTTTCATTGTGGACCTGTAGTAAAAAAACTGGACAATAAATGGGTCGTAGTAGCCGCAGGTCCAACCACAAGCACACGCATGGACCTGTTTGAGGACATGTTCATCAAAAACTTCAACGTCCGTGTTGTAATCGGCAAAGGCGGCATGGGCAAAAAAACCGCTGATGCCCTGAAACAGTATGGAGCAGTTTACGCTGCGTTCACTGGCGGAGCAGCAGTTTTAGCAGCAAAGGCAGTCAAACAGGTAAAAAGCCAAGAATGGAGCGACCTAGGCATGCCCGAAGCCATGTGGGTATTGGATGTGGAGGATTTTGGTCCCTTAACCGTAGCTATCGACGCCCACGGAAACAACCTGTTTGAGGATGTTCAAAACAACGCTGAGAAACAGAAACAGGAAATCTACAAAAAACTAGGCGTGTCCTGAAGTTACTGTCTGTTTGTTGCAAGTTTTGTTATAACATCCTTTAAAACTTCCACTGGTGCATCTGTTCGGAATCCTCTGCTACTAAAATGGGTTGGAACCGCCAGAAAACCTTGCTCTGTTATGGTGTCTAAAACCTTTTTTTGTGGCGGAATCGGCAGGTTTAGTTTGTCACAGATTTGGTCTACCGAATAAAACGTGGTTGGTGCATCAGCCTCACCTTTAACCAACATGAGTATCTTATGCAACTTCTTTTTGTTGACCAAACTTTTGGACTCCAAAACTTCAATCATGCCTGAACAAAACTCGTGGTCCGCTATCTTGCCCAGCCACAGTGGACCCGCAACGCCTAGTTTTGCTCCGCAACTTGGACAAACCCTGCTTGTGGGTGCGGTTATGCCTTTGGTTGTTTCCCTGTAAAAACACGAAAAACAGTGCGAAATATAGCCCATGTCTTGGATGCTTTTGTCTGCCTGTTTAGCTCCATTGTTAAGTATTGAATATGCCCGCACGTAGTGGTCGATGCTGTGGCTGAACACAACGTTCACTCCGATTTCATGTTTAGCTGCCGCCATAACTAAACAGCCAACAAGTAAACGAACCGCCAACTCGTGGCAGTACTCGGTACGCAGTGGAATTCCGCCATACTTACGCAGACACGCCTTAGGGTAAACCCCGCAAAGCGGCGCCATATCCGTGGCGGTTAACGCAAGCATGCCCCCGTTACGTAGCGACCGCACAGCAGAATCCAAGTATCTTACGGGTGGTCCAAACGGGTCAACGTCAACGTAGTCAAACCTGTTCTTAGGCGAGGCATGCTGACTCAAAAACAGGTTCGCATCCTCGGCGCAGACAAAGACCTTTTCACCTACACAATTGAATTCAGCATTATACTTCGCAAGCGCGGCGGACTGCGGCTTAATGTCGTTGAGCAAAACCTGTTCGATGCCTGTTACCTCCGCCGCAAACCTTACACCGCGAAGACCACAACCCGTTAAAGGTTCGCTGACCACAAGGTTGCGGTCCAACAGTTTTTGGTAAGCCTGTAACGCCAAAACAGCAAAATCCCTGTTCAATTCCATGACTGGATTATAAAAAACAGGCGCCTTAGACGGCGCATAATCCTGAGGCTTTTCCATGTATGCCTCAAGTTTTGGAACTATGACTTTGACTTCTCCTTCAGTTATTGTTTCAGTGGGAAAATCAAAGTTCATACTCATTTACTCCTATTTGATGCTGAAGCTTTTATTGTCAAACAACAAGATATATGATTAGCCTAACAAAAACCCAAGCGAGGTGCCCTTAACTGAAGCGTATAATACTGGTAACCGGACCGCCCGGAGTTGGCAAAACAAGCGTACTGCGAAGAGTAATAACTGAACTCAAAAACCAGAACTACGAAGTCGGCGGCGTAATCTGCCGAGACGTACGCGAAGGCGGAGTCCGCGTAGGCTTCGAAATCATGGACGTCTCCACTGGAACACGCGGCTGGCTGGCACACATTAACCAGCCAACAGGCCCAAAAGTCGGCAAATACCAAGTCAACCTAACAGACCTAGATATAATCGGCGCGGGCTCGTTGCTTGATGCAACAAAAAACGCTGATGCCATTGCGGTGGATGAAATTGGGCCAATGGAACTGCTATCAGATTCGTTTAGCAACGCGTTAACCAAAGCAGTGGAAAGCGCCAAACCTGTTCTGGGCACGATACATTACAGGCTTGACACGCCGTTGGTTAAAAGCATCAAACTAAGAGATGACACACAGATCCTCACGGTGACCTATGATAACCGTGAAGTTCTGCACACCCAGATAGTAAACAGTATAACCGAGTGCATGCCCAAATAACATTCATGAATGCATGGAGGCACAAAACGTTGGAAA
>JBAZEV010000085.1:4226-7002 GCA_041653695.1 Bathyarchaeia archaeon | reverse complement strand
ATATTCTTGATTGATATGTTTTGATTAGCTACAAAAGCCTGTAAGTATGGTTTGATTACTGCAAGATTGTTCTCTTCGTCTTTGTTGAACAGTCTTTTTCCTTTCTTCTTAAGAAAGCCATCTGTAGTGGCACGGCACCATAATACATTATATGGCTTAGTTTTCTGGGGTCTACCTTTTCTTACAAACAAACCTACTGTGTTTTGACCTATAGGGTAAAATAATTCGCTGGGGAAAGTGACGACGGACAGCAAAGTATTATTTTCAACTAAATCTTTTCGCCACAAACATGCTTCACTTTCGACCACAGTTGAAACGGGTAGAACAGCAAAAAGTAAGCCGCCATCTTCCATTTCATCAAGAGCATATTGCACAAACTTGAATTCTTGCTCTGATTCAATCTTAAGTGCGAAAGGTGGATTCATTAAAACTTTGGTTACAACTTTTTTGTTGGAGCCAGTTGGCGAAAACTTGGCTGTTGATACATCAATATCTTTTGTTTCATCTTTGACTGTTAGAGGAATTAAATGTTGATGGAAGCAATTGCCTTCGTGCATATTGTGGCGACCGTCCCCTCGGAAAATCATATTGACTATAGCAAGTGCAATGACAGCTCCATCTTGGTCTAAACCAAAGAGATTATAACGTTTGAATATGTCAACTTGGTCTTGCGTAGCATTTTGTTTCACATGGTCAAAAGCGGCAACTAAGAAACCAGCTGTTCCACATGTTGGGTCGTACACGATGTCTCTATGATTAACTCCTAAAATTTCCGCTGCGAAACTTGTAATGTGACGAGGGGTAAGGACTATTCCAATTTCCTTTGCGCCATTGCCATACTTTAGAAAGACCTCATAGAATTTTCCTAAAACGTCAGTGTTTGACCTCATAGCTGAACGAATGTTAAGGTTATCAAGTTCTTGAAATGTTTGGATTATAGCACTTTTGTATTTTACATAGTTATCTCTTGTTGGAGGCAATTGAAGTTGAATAAGTGTCTTAAACTCGGGTTTTTCTTGCTTGTCAAGAACTTCTCCGACACGTATGTTAATCTCTTTTATCAGTTCTGTTGCGTCATTTTCTCTATTGGGCATTTCTTTGGCTAGATAGCATAAGGTTAATGCGGCAATTACTTTGGCTCTTTCGCTGAGATTTATTGCCCCTTTGTGAAGAATTTCATTAATGTTTTCTGCTTTTTTTAAGAAAAACTCTTCGGGGAGAGGGGGTACATCTTTGATTATTGGGCTTTTATTCCTAAGTATTTGTTGTACAATTTCCTTTGATAATAGCGCAGTAGGTTCTTGATCGTTTATGGTTATTGGAACGAAGGTACTGCCAGTCCAGTAACGATGTTTAACTATGTACGTATCGGTGTCGTTACCTGCAACTCCTGAAACAATCAAGGCTTTGATAACTATGCTTTTCGTGTTTATTTTGGTGGCATAACCTTTTGCTTCATCTAAAGCCTGTTCTAACTGATTTTGATGTCTCTTAGATTCAATAACCCAATAATCAGAA
This sequence comes from Bathyarchaeia archaeon, assembly GCA_041653695.1. GTDB lineage: Archaea > Thermoproteota > Bathyarchaeia > Bathyarchaeales > Bathyarchaeaceae > Bathyarchaeum. The sequence goes on along the minus strand of JBAZEV010000085.1, from coordinate 5,484 downwards.
CTGCTGAGCTTCACTACTGCTTCAGGTTTTTCCAAGTTGAGGGCTTTCTTAATCTCTGGATTGTTCAAACATTCGTTCTGTCTGTAAACTTCACCATAAATGTTACGTGCTGGATTTTTAACAATCCATCCTTGAAGACATAATTGCTCTTTTATGTATGAATAAGCATCCGCTTCCGTGTCTTTTGGGCGCTTACTCATCCTGTTCACTATCCTTATTTTTTGGCTTAACGGTTAATCGGTTATTTTCAATATCCAGTTCTAGGCTTTGTCCCCCATTCCACCCTAATTTAACAACAGCGTCTTCAGGAATTACGATAACGTGCTTGAAAATTTGTTTGCCTTTGTATTTGTAGGCTTTTTGTTTTTGGAGTTTCGCCGTCATCCCATTGTCTCGCTTTTCGGTTTTTAGACTGCACACCTTTCTCGCCACTGTAGTATGGTACCACAAAGTATTTAAATCCTTCGGTACTGGGTAATGGTACCATAACGCTTATATTATTGTGGTACCATAACTGGTATTGGTGCTGTGTGGTACCATGAACGCAATGATAAACCCAAGAGAAACACGCGGTCTAACAATCGCACAAACAAAAGAATCTCAAGTAACCTGTGTAGAAGAGAATTTTTACACAGTCAAATCCCAAAGCGGAAACGGCGAGTACGCTGTTTCTCAAGTCGATAAAGAATGGATGTGTGAGTGTCCCGATTTGCCTGCCGAAATGCTCCAGAAACCTTTTCCGGACTGAACCTTCATTAAGTTTCTGGCGGCAACCCTTCTTAGTCAAATCGTTCTCCCCGCAAAATTAAGTGTGCTGAATTAATATCATTTACTTAACTCCGTACCTGTCCTCTGCCCAGACCACCGACTAAAAACAGTAACCTACATCAACACAGCACAATCAAGGATTAATGTATAGTTCAGCATTCGCAAACTAAAGTTGTAAGGGTCGAAAGAAGGGGGGAAGAGGTCACTTAAAATCCATTACAGGATAAATCTCAGCTTATTCTTCTATCTGTAACAGAAATATCCCTAGCCAATATATACTGCCACCGTGCCTCATCAGCCCCCCCATAATTACCGATTCCCCAAATCACATAAGGAGTCCCTGACATTGTAGCAGTAGGAATTAAACTGGAAGTGAAAACTTGAGCGCCATTAATCCAAACTGTAACTATCCCATCCTCATGTCTAAACCCGCTTCCTTGCTTAACATAAACCGTGAAGTCGATCCACTGATTCTTGCCTAACGCCCCTG
>JBAZEV010000085.1:0-4216 GCA_041653695.1 Bathyarchaeia archaeon | reverse complement strand
TCCTCCCCATTAGCATAATAGAAACCGCTAACCTGAAGCTGCAAATCAGAATCCCCAAAAATCAAGGCAAACTGTGGATCAAAAGTTAAACCGCCATAAACTCCATCTTCACCATTATACTGCCAAATCAAACGCCAACTATCCTGTGCAACAGAAAAATTTGAGGGAAAAAGATACTTAAAGTTGTAGTATGCCTCTTTTGTGGTTAGGTAGGAACCAGCCCAATTCTGTGTTTCGCGGTTCTGGATATTATAGAGTTTAGACATTTGATTATCTGATAACGGGCGTGTTCCTGGTTGGTCAAGAATCATTTGTAGGCAAGTTTGGCTTGAATCTAAGGGGTCTTTAATTAACTTCATGTTGGCACTTACGTTTGCGTTTACCCAATGCCAGGTTCCTTTTTCAATTTGATAGCCTAATGGTTCAGCAGAGGGAAAGTTACGGTTTAAAGCAAAGTTTCCTGTTCCCGCATATGTGAAGCTGCTTTTAAAATACGTTATTGTTGACGCGGGAGGCGTTGATGTTGGGGAAGGCTGAGGAGTTGGTGTAAGTGTTGGAGTGGGACTTGGAGTAGGCGTAGATGTAAAGGTAGGAGTTGGAGTAGGAGTCGGGGTGACTATTGGGGTAGGTGTAGGCGTTGAACCACCGCCTCCTCCCCCTCCACCGCCGCCACCGTGATAAGTTGGAGAAGGAGAAACGCTTGGACTAGGCGAAGGATGCAGAAAGTTCTCCCCACCCAAACTCCCACTTAAAACTAACAGAACAAAAACACAAGCAACCCCAACCATAAGCGAATCATTAGCCAAAAAAGGCTACCTCCTCGCCAACGCAAACGCAGCAACCCAAGATACAACATACAAAACTACACCAGCAACCACATTATTAAGAAAGTTCCCGCCAGGAACAATCCACTGGAAATGAAGCGCAACCGCCATACCAACACTACTAAGAATTACCCGAATTACGTCACGCTTGAATTTTCCAAACATTAATCCATCACCGTCACATCCCAAGGAACCGTAAGGTTAGGAGGACTATAGAAGGAACCAGAATCAATATTGAAAATAATGTCCCAGCTTAAATGATAAGTACCAGGCGTAATAGTTGAACTAACTTTGACATCTCCGCCCCAATCAAAACTATTGTAAGTTCCAAGAATACCGCCACATTGAAAAGTCGCAGAAGAATGTGCCAAAATATTTCTGTGTCCGTTAGCCGAAGAGGTAGAATCAAATAACAATGTATTGAGACTATCATGTCCATACGTTATATATTGGTTCAGGCAAGCACCAACTGAAATATAGTTTGCGCCATAGGGCTGAGTTCCGCCGCCAAGTTGCTCCCAATGCCAGCCAGTAACAGCTACAAAATCATCAAAAACTCCATATGGATCATTAAGCTTTACCTGAACGCTAGAAATATCTGTGCCAGCATTATTGTTTAAAGTAAGCAAGAAGTTTGTTACTTGACCACGAACAAAAGTTTTAGGGGGAATAATCTCAAATGCAGGACTCTTTGGTACGAAAACAGCGATTAATTTGTGAGTGCTATTCACGGACTGCGCTGGAATACTAATCTGCGGTTGCGCACCATAATTTGCGTTATCAAAAATCCAATTTTGGAAAGTAAAGTTCTCATTATCAAGAGCAGAAAACGTTATGCTCTGATTAACCCTAACCGTATTGTTTCCCGCTGGACTAACCGAGCCTGAATCGACTGGAGAAACGGATGCTTCTATATTCCACGTTGGACCCGTCATAGCAGTCCACGCAGGCCAAAAAACAAACGCAAACAACAAGACCACTGCCGCAACCACAAGAACAACACCCATATCTCCAGTGTCACCCATACTTTAACGCCCCTTCTTACGAAAACTCCGATTCGGATTAGCCTTAGCCTTCATCTTCTTAACTTTACCTGAACCCGAAACAACCCCGCCGACCACGATTAAAGCTAAAGCTGCAAGAATAAGCCAAATCCCCCCTGAATTTATGAAATTGCGGATGACTTCAGGTATAGAGGATGGAAGGGGAATAACGTTGCCGCCACCGCCACCACCCCCGCCTCCTCCGCCACCACCGCCGACCGCATCGTTAAACTGAAACAATGCCACTGAACCAGCCGAGCTAGAAGAAGCCCCAGAAGTATCATATGCTACTGTATTTGCAGCAACAACGTCAACAGAACCATCTTGATATTCAGAGTTTAATTTAATATACCACGAAACTTTTATCGCTGTAGCATTCAAAACGGTTGAAAAACTATTAGCCGCATCTACAGAACAAAAGCCTCCTGGATCAGCGACTTCTCCAAAAGTGGCAGTTGCATTCAACCAACCAAGAATAACGCCGTAGCTAAGTTCTACCATAGTACCAGCTATCTCGCTTAATCCATTTGCATCGTTTACCGTAGCATTAAGATAAAAATAGTTTTCTCCATAAACTAGACTTGGTGCTTGAAACTGCCCAATTGAGGGCGCAACATTTCCGTAAGTGGATAAAGTTAATTCCCCCGAGTATGTAACTGGAGCAATGGAATAAGCGAATGCCGCAAAATTAATCGCTTTTGTACCCCACGGAGCAAAGTACATCATAGGAAAAAGTACTGTTGTAGAATTAGAAAAAACGAAAGAATCATTACTATAATGTGTTAAGCTAAAAATATCTATAAAATCAGCGTTACTCATGAGACAAGGAATAGAAATCCCAAAAGGCGACATCTCTAAAGTAATATTACACCCGCCTACTGTGTCATTAAAAAAAATAACAGTAATACTTTGAGTCTGACTTAGATTCGTTGACAATTCATAAGCCCATGCACCCACATCAACCCCAGAAGAGGTATTTCTGTTATCAAAATACACTGTCCATTCTCCCGAAAGCGAAGAAAAATTTGTGGGAGAAATAAAATGATTAATACTGAAATCATTAGTTAAAGCACTACCTAAAACAGTATAGGAATCGATAAACACAGGAGCAGCATAGCTTATACTAAAGCTTACTTGAGAAAGAAAAAGAATTGTTAGAGTTAAGATTGAAACTAAAGTTTTTTTCTTCATGTTTATTTTACCTCACTAAAGCGTTTACTATCATGTGTCCAAACGTTGGTCCATCCGCGCTTCTGAACATTAAGGTCACAAACCCAAGTGGTAAACCTGCGAAGAACACAAGCCAAATACTCCCCATCGAAGCGCCATATCGGGCAATGTGGAACACAGCCCAAACCATACTTGACAGGGGAACAGCTATCAACATTGATTTAGTGATTTTGTAAACCCAAGCGCAAAGGAACAAGCGGAAAAACCATTCTTCAGCCACACCCGCCAACACTCCAAAAGCTAACTCGCTAAGCGGAGAAATGCCCAAGTTAATCGGAACCAACCTGTTCACGAGAACAACCGAAACCACACAGATAATCGTAGCAAGCGCATCCATAGCCAAAGTTTTGTAGTTAAACGCAACAAACTTCACTCCAACCATAGTATAAGCCAACACGATACCAATAACCAAAATCAAAATCATGGTAAAAAAATGGCTAATCTGATCAGGATCAAACGTAGTCGAATATAAATAAAGCATAGCTGCACCTACAAGCGCAACCTGCGCAAAGAAACTCACTGAATATTGCTGGCTAGGATTCTGGCGGCTACCAAACATGCTACTTCCTCCTGCCAATCAAACTAATAATAGGAATAATCACCCAAGGAGCAAAAATGAATATAGCAGCAATAATGAGAACGGGAATAAGCCATGCCAACGTTGAAGAAGCAGTAAGCCAACTTAAAATCCCAAGCGTGGAACTATCAGTTTTCACGAAGCGCCCAAAATCATCAGGATTATCCTGAATATCCTTAACGTTCCATTGGCCAATAACAAACACCGTTAAATCAAAACCTAAAGTGGCAACGTCACCCTTACACCAAACCCCACTCAAGATGTTTCCAGGCGTATTCCAATCACCATAAAGCCCAAACTTGTTAAATGAAATAGAGAAATAAGTTTTGTTCGTGAAGTAAGAGGGATTAAGAGCCTTACCTTGATAAAACATCGCTTCATGTGTCTGTGTGGAACCATCAAAAGGCGCATAAGTAAGGTACATTGGAACCCCAGATGATTCAGGCGAAACACTCACGCTTGAACGCGGATTAACCGTGTTCCCAGACGTATCCTCTGCTTTGTAAATTGGAGAATCTATCTTTTGAACTTTAGCTACAGCA
>JBAZEV010000084.1:0-7058 GCA_041653695.1 Bathyarchaeia archaeon | reverse complement strand
CGGCATACGAGATAACACCAGACGCAACAGGCTACAACCACGGAACATTGGGCGGCGTTACTCACCCAGTTCTTGTTGAAGGCAAATTTGACAAGGCACTAAGCTTTGACAGCAGCGGTTTCGTGTATGTTCCAATCGCGTTTCTTGTTGGTTTTCCGCCAACACCTGAACCAATCTACGTACCCGTTTCGCCCAGCTTGGACATCCAAAAACAAATCAAGGTAGAGGCGTGGATAAACGTTCAATCGTTCACTAACGCCACATACAACAACATCGTAGTAAAGTGCCCAAGAACAACCCCAGAAGTGAAAAGCATCACCAGAGTCTTCGGGCTTGCAGTAAAACCAAGCACAACACAAAACAGTGAAGGCATTCTCAGTGGCTGCGTTTGCACTGACTCAGACGGCTTTAACGAAATAGTAACCACACAGCCAGTAGTGCCGTTGAATCAGTGGATTAACGTGGCGTTTACGCGCACAGCAACGGGGATGCACTTGTATGTGAACGGGAAAGAACAAAACGTCAAAACATTACAGGGAGTTCAAAACCCAAGGGGCTCGATTCTGAACGGGACAGAGGTTTACATTGGGCATGACTCAGACGTAATCATAGATGAAGTAAAAATCACTGACCTTGCGCCTGCAAAGGTTACCGCGGCGCAGATAGACATAGGTAACAATTTGTTGCTTGCGATTGTTGTTGGTGCCGTGGTGTTTGCAACTGCTTGGGTGTTACGTAAAGCCATCCAGATGTGGGTAATCTACTCAAAAAGCCGAGACTAAACAGTCCAGAAGGAAAATCCGCAAATGGGTGTTGGATTTAAACTCCTGCAACTATTGCTCAGACAAAAACTCACAGGCAACGGACTGAAGGGCAAGCACCTTACGCCACAAATTGTTTCCTTTGCTGCCACTAAAGCCTGTAACCTGAAGTGTCTGCATTGTCATGCTGATGCAAGGGAACCGTTTCCAAACGAGTTATCACTAAAAGAGTCAATCAAAGCAATCGATGAACTGGCAAACCTTGGAACAGAGGCACTGATTTTCAGCGGCGGCGAACCGTTGCTAAGAAAAGATTTTGTTTTAAAACTTGCCGAATACTGTGTTGACGTCGGCATCGTACCAGCAATGTTGACAAACGGGGTTTTGATAAACCACAAAGTTGCCTTTGAGCTTAAAGACGCTGGAATCATGGCTGTTGGAATACCTATTGACTCAACAGACCCTGCGGTTCATGATAGGCTCAGAAATGTTGCTGGAACTTTTGAGAAAGGGTTACGGGGCATCCGAGCATGTATTGATGTTGATTTGGAGGTTGTGGTTACGACTATGGCGTTGCGGAGCAACTTTGCGCAGATTCCAAAGATGATAGACTTCGTGACGGGCATCGGTGTTGACCAAGTTGCAATCTACGATTTGGTGCCTAACGGACGAGGAAAGGAAATGGTTGATGAGATGATGCTCCAAGAACAGCGGGTGCAGGTAATCAGGTACCTTCAAAGAGTGCAAGAAGAAAAGGAGATGGTTTTTGTTTTTTCTGGTGGTAACCCGCTTTTCCCAGAAATCGCGTCGACAATGCATAAAACACGTGGTACCAAACCAGCGGACCTGCTTTTGAAACAGTTTTGGGTACATGAACCTGTTGGCTGCCATGCGGGTATCAACTATTTGAGTTTGCGTCCTAACGGAGATGTTTACCCGTGCCCGTTTTTGCAAATTAAAGTCGGCAACATACGGGAGCAAAGTCTGGCGGATATGTGGTATGGTTCAGAGTTACTCAAAACGTTACGAAACCGCAGCCTGTTGAAAGGCAAATGCGGAGAATGCGAATACAAACAAACATGCGGCGGTTGCAGAGGCAGAGCTTACACATGTAACGGTGATGTTTTTGCTGAAGACCCTGTTTGTTTACGTGATTTGATGCTAGAAGAAAATGTTTACCCAGAAAATGTGAAACGTTTTGGTTGGTGTGTTGGCTAAAATCTGGTGCGCTTCGACTTTGGTGGGTATGTTTGGCAAGTTAAACTTCGGGTTGTTTTTACGTTAACTTAATTAGGCATGGCGTTATTTCGTGGAGATACACCAAAATAATTAAATGTATATTGGTTGGATAATCCATCCTTATTGAGTTGAATATAATGAACACTAAAACTATAATCATAATCATAGCCGCAATAGCGGTTGTAGCAGTTGGAATATTCGGAGCAATCAACTTTTTGCAACCAGCAGAACAGCAAGAACTAGAAAACCCAATCACAATAGTTGACGGCACAGGAGCCACAGTAACAATCGCGGAATACCCAGAAAAAATAATCTCCATAGCACCAAGCTGCACTGAAATATTGTTTGCAATCGGACTTGAAGACAAAATCGTCGGACTGCCAACTTATGATCACTACTCACCCGAAATCCAAGCAGCAATCGACAGCGGAAAAATAGCAACAGTCGGAGACTTCCAAACAATCAACATCGAAGCCGTAGTAGGCCTAGAACCAGACCTAATACTATCTAAAGCAGGCTTCCAACTCACAACAGCCACAAAGTTCAGAGACGACCTAAACAAAACGGTAGTAATTCTCACACACTCAGGATTCACAGGATACCTTAACGACATCACACTGATTGGAAAAATAACAGGACAAGACGAAGAAGCAACAACCTTTGTTGAAAGCATCCAAGCCCAAGCACAGGAAATCGTTGACAAAACAAAAGACTTACCCAAACCAACAGTCTATGTTGAATACGGCGGCATGAACAGTTATGGCAACGGTTCAGTAGTTAACGAATTAATCACCATGGCAGGCGGAGTCAACGTATTTGGAGACTATAACGGTCAATACTTGACAACATCAACTGAAGAAGTACTAAAAGCAAATCCAGAAATAATCATAATCTCATCGGGAGTAATGTCCAGTTACTACGCATGCACACCTGAAGAAATTGCATCACGCCAAAGTTGGGGCACAATATCAGCAGTAATTAATAACCAAATCTACGAAGTTGACGAAAACCTGATTACAGTCGCAGGACCAAACATCGTTGACGGCTTAGAAGCGCTGGCACAGATCTTCCACCCAGACGCTTTTTCTAACGCCTAAAAACGCCAAAAGTTTATGAACACATGTGGCGATGAGGACTAAGACAAGTCGTTGATTGTCATGAGCCAAAACTCGTCACACCCAAATTATTTAAACCGTTTATCACGTTGGAAGTTAATCGTCTTTTTATTAGTAGTTATTTTGATACTGGTTGTTTTGGTTACAATCGCAATCGGTTCCATGCAGATTCCAGTTGGCAACGTTTACACCATTCTAACCAAAAACATACCGATACTGGGTGATTTGTTCAAAGGCAACCCAAGCGTAACCGAAACTGAAGTCGTTCTGCAAATCAGGTTACCCCGTGTAATAGCGGCAGGAATCGTCGGAGTTGGCCTAACATGCACTGGAGTCGTTCTTCAAGGGCTGCTCAGAAACCCAATGGCAGACCCATACGTACTAGGCATTTCCGCAGGAGCAAGCCTAGGCGCTTCGTTAGCAATCGCATTCGGGCTTGGAACAACGTTGCTGGGTTTTCTGTATGCAATACCGTTAATGGCGTTTATTGGCGCACTTGGAACAATATTCATTGTTTACAACATCGCAAAACGTGGCGCTGGAACATCGATGCTGTCGTTGCTTCTGATTGGTATTGCCGCAAACAGTTTCCTATCCGCTATTGTTTCACTGATTAAACTACTCAGCACAGAGGCACTACATGGAATCATATACTGGATTATGGGCAGCTTCCAAGTCGCAGGCTGGAACCACGTAATGATTGCTTCGCCACTAATTTTGGTGGGCACACTGGCAATCTACTACTACGCACGAGACCTAAACATGATTTCACTTGGAGAAACCCAAGCACAACACCTTGGCGTAGACGCTGAAAAACTAAAAACAAGAATGCTAATCTGCGCATCACTGGTTACTGCCGCAGCGGTTTCAATCAGCGGAATAATCGGGTTTATCGGCTTGATTATCCCACACATAACAAGGCTACTAATTGGTCCAGACCACAGAATCCTGATACCCGCAGCCTCGCTGCTTGGAGCAATCGTTTTGATTCTATGTGACACACTGGCGCGGACAGTAATGAGCCCAGCCGAGATACCGGTGGGAATCATTACATCTTTGCTTGGATGCCCATTCTTTGTGTATCTGCTGCTGAAGAAAAGAAACAGCTTTAGCAGAGGGCACTAAACAAAGGTTTACTACTCTGTGGGTAACAGAACCTCTGGATACAAGATTCCTTCTTCGGTTATAACCGCATCCACATAGGATAACGGGGTTATGTCAAAGACTGGATTAAGGACTTTGATTCCTTCTGGCGCTATTCGTTCTGAGCCGATGTTTGTTACTTCTGTTGGGCTTCGTTCTTCGATGACGGCATCTTCAGAGGATATAGACTGATCCATCGTAGACATCGGAGCAGCAACATAGAATGGGATGTCGTGTGCACTAGCGAGTACAGCAACGTTGTATGTTCCAATCTTATTCAAAACTGCGTCCCTGACTATACGGTCTGCACCAACCACAACTTTATCCACCAACCCCTGAGACATGACATACCCCACCATGGTGTCGCTAATCAGGGTAACAGGAATCTTGTCGCGCATCAACTCGTAACAGGTAAGTTTTGCACCCTGAAGCCGCGGACGGGTTTCACAGGCAATGACTTTTACTTTTTTGCCAGACTCGATTGCTCCGCGTATAACGCCAAGGGCTGTACCATAATCAACAGTTGCCAAGCTGCCTGCGTTGCAGTGTGTGAGAACTACGTCACCGTCCTCAATGAGTTGGGCACCAAAAGCGCCTATTTTCCGGTTTACTTCTACGTCTTCATCTGCCATACGTTGAGCTTCTGCAACCACTGCATCAGCCAAGTTTTCTTTTGTTCCAGCAGTTTCATGGGCAAGGTTCATGACACGGTCGATTGCCCAAAACAGGTTCACTGCGGTTGGGCGGGTTTGGCGCAGCATTATTGCGGTTTTTTCTAATTCTGTTAGTAGTTCTTCTCGTGTTTTTGCTTTGGAGTGAAACGCAGTCAAAGCCAAACCATAAGCAGCTGCAACACCGATAAGGGGTGCTCCACGTAGTTTCATGTCTTTTATTGCGGATGCCATATCGGTAGATGTTTGCAGTTTAACCCATTCTTCGTGGTTGGGTAGTTTTGTTTGATCAATAATTACTACTGTGCCGTTCTTCCATTCTATTGCACGCATAAACTTCACACCATTGAGGTTTTGTTGGTTCTTTGATAATATTGTTTCTACCAATAGTTGATGTTGACGGTTCACAAAACTGCAATATATAACGGTATTTTGCAATACACTGTATTCAGGTGTAAACGGACAGTTTAATTACCCCAATAATGTTTGAGGAAAATTGTGTGATTATTGGGAAGTGTCCACGCTCGGCGACGAAGTGGAGGGTTTACATTTTTTCCCTACCTACGCTTCCCAAAGTCCCCCTAAAATTGTTACTCAAGGTTTTCGTCTTTCTTGTTTATCCTTATTACAACCTCGATGGGACTTCCCTTAGGAAGCTTCAACTGGTCGTGCCAGTCTTCGCCAACAGAAATCAAAGAGTAAATACCCGCAACCTCTGCCCGAGCTTTCTTAACAAAGTTAACTAACGCAACCTGAGTCTCACCAGATTTTATCATGTCGTCAACAATGAGTACACTGTCTCGGCGTTTCAGGGCGTCTTTAGGCAAATACAGTGTCATCGTTACACCTGAACCACGCAAAACATAGGTTTCCTCCAAAAACGCGGGAACTCCAACCTCTTTGCCCCGTTTTGCAATCAGCAAATCGACACCCAACGCGTTTGCGACCATTGTCCCCAAAGGAATGCCGTCAACTGCGGCGGTTAAAACTTTGGTTACACGTGCCCCAGCAAAAGTTGCGAGCGCATGCTGAGCAGCCTGCTGCAGTATGTTGTGGTCGCCGATGATCCAGGTGTTGTTGAAGTATCCAGCAGAATTAAATTTTATTCGTTTACGAAGTTCAGTCTTTAGACCAACAAGTTTTGTTAGAACTTCCCAGAGTTCATGGGCACGTTCCGCGTTTGGTAACACATGACCTTTAGCGTACCGACTTAGAACAGTTACTGGCAGATTTGTTTTTGCAGACAACTCACGGTATGTGAACTCTTTTTTGGCTGTGCGAAGCAGCTCGATTGTCATTAAACGAAGTTTCAGGTCTTCTGCGTGTGTATTCATTCTAACATCACTTTCTTTGTACACCAACAAATCAAATATTGGGTGTACACCCTATCTATTTTAACTTGGATAGATTTATAATTTCCGTAAACCCATCCAGAATAATCTAAAAGATGTCACTGTGCAAAAGCTGATTTTAACAGGTTTGAATGAATCTGAGATGTAAAAAACATTCAATTTGGCTTAAAACAACAAGTAAAAAGATGTGGCGGATCCGCGGGGATTTGAACCCCGGATCGTTGGATTTCTTCTTTTGTAGATTAGAAGTCCAACGCCTTATCCTGCCTAGGCCACGGACCCAATTTTGAACAGCCATAGTCTAAGAATTACTCAGATATATTCTTTCATTCAAACAACGTTTTGCCAAGTTTACTCGATGTAGATTGCAGGGCGGTACGGTTTAGAATACACCGCTTTACGTTGAGGGTCATCGCGGTTTGAATCGTCCTCGCTGTATGTGCAGACGGCTGCGTTAAATTCCCGTTTAAAGAACCCCTCAGCTTGCCGCAGCAACTCTGCTTCGTTTAATGAGCCGATTTGCAACTGTTTTTGTTTTAGGTCCTCAGGCATGCGGTTAATTTCCTGCGCGGTTGTCTGCGCAAACTTGGATACTTGTCCAGCCACTTTTTTGAGTTCAGGGTCAGCCATTAACTCTTTCATCAGGTCGCTGACTGCAACGTTTCCGGTTGCCGATTTTTTGAGCGCCGCCATGTATACTTTCCATTTCCATGACGCGGCGGAGTAGTAGTAGACTTTTTTGGGCACCATCTTTGTTGCTTTGAGTATGTTTGCGGT
>JBAZEV010000083.1:0-7098 GCA_041653695.1 Bathyarchaeia archaeon | reverse complement strand
AGCGACCTGCGTCAGGAAGTCTTTGAACTGCGGCAAGAGGCAGAGTCTCTTAAACAGTTAATCAAAGACTAAAAGTTGAACTGCTACTTCTCAGTTAACTTGAATTCGCTGATTGGCGTTTGGTCTTTAATGCAGACTGTAAGCTTAGCTCCGCGGTTGTATTCAACCGTGGTTCCACCACATTTTGGACAACAATATTTAGTCAATAATAAGCCTCACAGTAAACAATACTGTTATCCTTGATAGAGTTTACGCAACAACACAGGCACCGAACCCCGGATAGAAAAACCCATATTTTCTGGTTCAACAAATATACCTGATTGGCTTTGTCGGATATTGATGGCTCGCTGAAAAACTTGAACCAAAAGCTGGACTGGATAATCAACCGCCTAGACTACCTAGAAAACGTCCTCACAGAAAGCCAACAATACCCAGAGGTCGTCACTTTTCTGCAAACCCTAAAACTGGGCACCGCCATGTACGGTGAACCCCTGAAAACGTTGAACCGTATCGTTTCCGCGCGCAAACTCATAGATTCCATCTCTGAAAAGGACGAAATAAACAAGATAATACTCAACTACATCGCCTTGAAAGGACCCAAAAACGTGAGCGAACTCACACGCGAGGTTTCGAGGCAACGCGGAAAAGCGTCCCGCACAACGATACGCAACAGGATAAAACAGTTAGTTGATTCAAACGCGTTAATCAAAGATGATACCCGTTACCGTTTGCCTGACCAAACAACTGGATAAAACTGTCCAGTAAACCTAAACCAACTATCCAAACATTATACAGTTTGAGGTGAATAAACATGAGTGACCACAAAAACGATATGCCAAAACCAGAAGAAATCTCTGGAATGCTGGCAGCAGTATCAAAAGAGTTACCTGGACTAGTAAAAGGAATCTTGGACGCATTCTTTAGCCCCGAAGCCGCAGCAGACATGGGCAAAGCAGTAGCAACATTTTACAAAACACTCAAAGAAGGCGGAATCCCCGAAGAAACCGCAATCTCCATGACCAAAGACTACCTAGGAACCCTAACACGCTGGAGCGAAACCCTGAAAGGAATGAAAATCGGACACCACGAGGGCTAAAAATTGAAACCAAAAGCCCTTCTCTCCGACGTAGCATATGGCTCCAAAATCGCGTTCCAGTCATTGGGGTTGGTAACGCAGACCACGATGAGGCGACGAAAAGCCAAAGGAGTATTCAAAAAAACGTTGATACAACAAGGACTCCCGCCACACGTTGCAGATGAACTCGCAAAAGATTACCCCAACCCGATAACTGAACTTTTTTCCATAATCAAAAACAACGCGTTTACTGAATGAACAGAATTGAAACCTGACAACTAGCAAAGCAAAACTACCGCGGTTTTGGGTGCTCTCTTTTTCAGTCACTTTTATAGCATGTGTTTGTGTAAACTTGGTGGTGCCCATATGGACAGAAACGTTGTTGGTTTACTTGGTTGCAGCATTATGAAAAACTTGGACGACTTTTTGGTTAACTGCATGAACATCAATGAACAGTTTACTGGTCTGGGCAACGTTGCGGTGAAACTGCACATGGGCGAATACGGCAATCTGCATTATGTCCGACCGCCGCTGGTTGGAAAAATCGTTGAAGTATTATCCGCGCTTGGTAACTCGCCGTTTCTTTTTGACACCCCGACACTGTATTCGGGAAGCCGAGGTACCGTTGAAGGCTACATCGAAACTGCGCGAAGGAACGGTTTTTGTGAACATGTAATCGGCTGCCCGATACGTGTCTCTGACAAATCTGTTCCCGTAGAAACAGGCGGAGTTTTAGGCACAATCAACCTAGCCAAAGACCTCGCAGACGCGGACGGACTGGTAGTACTGTCCCACTGTAAGGGTCACCCTGAGCTTGGTTTTGGAGGCGCACTGAAAAACCTTGCAATGGGTGCAACAAACAAAAAAACCAAAGAAGACCTGCACAAAAAACCCCAACCCGTAATGGTGGGCGAATGCACCGGATGCGGAGTATGCACAGAACTGTGCCCACAAAACGCGATAACTGTTGTTGACTCCAAGGCAGAGTTCGATACAGACAGCTGTTTTGGTTGCGGCGTCTGCATCGACTCTTGTCCCGAGAAGGTTCTTGAACACAAAACGGCGACTATCGAGGAACTATTCGCGGAAACATACATTGCAATAAACAACCAGTTCAACGGCAAACCAACCGTTTACATTAACGTCCTCATGGACATAACACCACGGTGCGACTGCTTCCCCGTAGGCGGAAAAGATGAAGGCTTCCCAATCTGCCCAGACATCGGCGTAACCACAGGATATGACGCAACAAAAATTGATGACGCTTCGATGTATCTTATCCAAAACAAATGCGGAAACATGTTACACACAATCCATCATACTGACCCGCTTAAACTCGTCAGGTGCGTTAACTCAAAAATTGCTGACAATAAGGCAACGTCTTACAGAATCTACGACTACAACACAAAACAGTTCCTTGAAACGGGTTAAACACCCCAAAAACAGGTACCGCACCACAAGGCAGCAATCTATAAAAAAAGACGCTGACCAGAACACCAAACTGGTTTTTGTGTCTCAAACATGGTTGTAGTCTAATAGTAGTTCATTGTTGAAATCAAACTTTTTTCTTGAAAAACGATAAAGATACTATTCTTTGAACTGTTCCTGTGACATTATTCCTTTGATGGAATCTCTTAAGTACCCTGTTCTGTACAATTTAGTTGGGAGATAAAGTATGCAACCTGTAGGACAGTTTTGTCAAAGTTGTGGGATGCCCTTAAACCTGCAAGAACTCGTGGGAACCGAAGCAGATGGTTCAAAGAGCCAAAAATACTGCGCCTACTGCTACAAGGATGGACAATATACCCAACCAAACGCAACATTGCAGCAGATGATACAAATCTCAGCAAAAGGCTGGTCAGACCAAGACCAAACCGTTACCCTTCAACAAGCAATTGCACACATGGAACAGATACTACCACATCTGGAACGTTGGCGACGGGAATAGGCGCTTCTTTGACCCTAAAAAAACAGTTAATCCGTAGTGGACACCAGTATTCTTGTATGAAACAAAAAAAGGGGAAACTAGAAGCAGACAAATATTTCTTTACTCTTTGTTCCTCAAATAAACTAGAACCTTGATTTTGCGTGGGTCTGTTTTGGCTGGCGTATATTTTGTTGTTCCACCAAACTTGGCGTAAAGTTCAGTGGCGTCATCCCACCAATCCAGCTGTTTTGCTTTCCAGTCTATCTCGTAGGTTCCGTCAGCGTTGGTTTTGCCTGAGCCAAGCAAATTGTCACTCATGAACGACCTGTCTTTTTCCCAGATGCCAATATCTGCACCGCTTATGCCTTTGCCTGTTTTGCTGTTTGTTAGTTTTCCTTTGAGCTGCACTATCGAATTCAGATTAACTCTAGTGGGCGGGCAGTATAACTCTAAGTTTGTGTCACCTGCATCTTCTGCCATTTCAGTTGGTGCCTCTGCTACGGTTTCTTCGACTACTTGATTTGTTGTCAAATCCACTATCTCTGCGTCACAACTTCGTTGCATTGCCTCTATTCCGTTCATGGCATTCTGTTTGGTTTCATAGGCTTCACTGGCTGCGATAATCTCTCCGTTTGATGCACTCAAATTGAATCTAAACTTTGAAGCAGCGTCTGTGAAAACGTCGTATTTAGGATATGTAATTGATTCGGCTTTCACTGTTTTATCTTCCACTGATACACGGCAATTCTTTTGTATAGAATGAACACCGTTTATGCACCCTGCTTTTTGTTCGTATGCTTGGCTGACTGCTACAATTTTGTTGTTTGGAGCCCGTAACCTGAACCGATACTTGCCTGCAACATCTTTGTATACTTCATATTTTGCGTTCAAAAATATTCCCCCACCCTATTATGGGTGGATTGGATACAAAAGAATTTCTACAATTTTCCCCGCTTCAAAGGAACTTGCCAAAAAAGAGCCTGTACAACCGATGCTCCATGATTGTAGAAGTTTTTGCTCGTCCAAAGACCCTGTAATAGTTTTTTCCTGTGCATTCTATCATGTCGCCGATGTCGTATCTGGGAAACAGGCACGACGAAATTATGATTTTGCCCCACTCGCCCCGTTTGAGTTCATGCAACATCTTTGTGCCTTTGCCTGTTTTTACCTCAAAATAGTATGTGTCATAGTTTGGTGAAACATACGGGTAATCGTCAAGCTGCTGAGCAAAAGCGCCCTCGGTGGCGCTGTACATCTCCACTATTGGGGTTTCGCCAAAGTATTTGCGGAGAATTGGACCATACTTGAAATGAATCTTACGAACACTTGTGCAAACTAGCAGCTTGAAGTTCCACAGGTCTTTGGGTTTAAAATTATGTTTTTCTTTAACATATTTGGCGAACGACAAAATAAC
Source organism: Bathyarchaeia archaeon (assembly GCA_041653695.1). GTDB lineage: Archaea > Thermoproteota > Bathyarchaeia > Bathyarchaeales > Bathyarchaeaceae > Bathyarchaeum. The sequence continues at coordinate 2,682 of JBAZEV010000083.1, read as the reverse complement.
AGGAGTAACACCCATCGCCGCAACAACAGGCTGGTCAACTGCTGTTTGGTAAACCAACTCAAACCGTTTCTTCCAATCCGTTCTGGTGATGCCGGAACCTAGGGCATCTATTTCCTCTTGGCGAGGCAAAAGGCTGACCTGATTAAGCATCGGGTTAAGTTTTGCGTATGTTCCCGAACTGTAACCATACGTAACCTTTTTTCCTTCTACATCAACGGTGGTTACCTCAGACGGAAAGTTCAGGTTCAGTATCTTTCCAGCCAAAACATCAAACGCACTTTTACGAAGCGCATAATTAGTTATTCCCCGTGCTCCGCACCAAAAAATCTGTTCAATATGAGTTTTGGTTGCAGGCAAAACCTTAGAAACGCCCGTAGAACCGCGGGTCATCACCCAACAGGTTGGCGGTTCAGAAAGAATCGCAGAATAGTTTCCAGCTTTTACCTCTTTCAGGTAAGGACCCAAACCAGCATAGTTAACAATTGGAAAATTAGCCCGAAACGACTCTGAGTCTGTTACCTGTGTTGCTGAATGGCTTTTGCCGTAACCCGTTTTTGCGTATCCAGCAAGCAAATACTCCAAAGTTTTCTGTTGCGCCTCAGCAGGGTTGTCTAAAGCGTCATGCCACGGTTTAACAATCTGCTTTAGGATGTCTACTTCATTCATTGGTTTTCAGCAACCAACAGCGGGCTTTGCGGTTCTGGTTATGGTGTTGGGTTTCGTTTTCTTGCCATTACTGTACCTGCGATTACTCCCAGTATGATGACTGCGCCGACGATAATTAAGAAGACTGGAAAAACTGAGTGTATCGTTATGGTGCCTGATACCGTAAGGTAGAACATGAACCCAACCAGTATCAAGATGAACCCGCCAATCAGGGGACCTAAAACACCGTAGGGCTGTTTTTCATGCTTTTCTGGTTGCTCCCCTTTCTCCATTTTCTCTTGTTTTTCGTTTTTCTCGTTCTTTTCGTTTTTTTCAGATTTTTCGTTTTTGAAGAATTCCGTTGACTCTACCTTTGTTACCTTAACTGGGGTGCCGCATTCGGGGCAAAACGTCATTTCCTCTTTGATTTCTGAGCCACACTTTCTACAATATGGCATATTATTCACCTTTTCACAAAACTGTTCTTCTATTATTTTGGTTATTAGTATTTAAAACATTTACCTGCTTAGTCATGGAGAAATATTATAAGCTAACACCGCAAAAAAGCAGTAATTGAAGTGAATCATTTTGGACTCAACAAAAAAGAAACCTGACCTGTATGGAGAAGGATTCTTTACCGCCGTTTCTGCTGGTTTTTTCTTCCTGCTTGTTGGAGTCATCTTCATTATAACGCCTAACCTGTTTAACGCAGCAGTAGATTTCCTGCAAAACCTTGAACTTGCCCGCGTCCCAAACACAGACATTTTTCTACCTCAACCCACAAACCTAGCCAGCAACTTGACCGTTTACCAAGCTGTTGGACAAATCGCCATCGTAGTTTGTGCATTCCAACTCTTCATGATTGCATTACGGTTTGTTTTTCATTCATCAATGAACAAACGGGCAGAAACCGTTGGCAACTTAGTTTACTGGGCTGGAGCAGCGTTTCTGGTTCAAACATACTTGGTTGACAGCATGCAGTGGTTCGTGTACTGGGCTTTACTCATAATTGTTGTCGGAGTATCGCTGATTGCAAGAGCAGCCGTTATGGCTGCGTCAAGAATCTAACAGTTTAGCCGTCAGGGTTCAAGAAAAACCATCGTTATACCGTTAAACTACTTTGGCGTCTGCCATTCTGTCAGTGTATTTTTTGTGCAGTTCTGTTGATGTTACTAAGCCGCCTACAACATCCAAAAACAGTAAAACTCCATAGATTTTGCTGATGTTTCGTATGAACGCTTTTTCAATGGTGATTCTTTCATTTGAGGATGTTACGACTTTAAGGTTCAGAAAACTCTTGCCGATTGATGTTCCGTAAACCGATTCCGCGATTACAAAGTAGATAACAGAAACTATTCCCAACGCAACTGGAAAACTGAATATGTCAAAGAAAAACAATGGGTTACGCAAAAACGTCGGAAACTGGGCGAAACCAACCAAGATTCCAGTTACAACAAACAAGATTACCAAATCAATAACATAGGCAACAAGTCTTCGTATCCAGTAATCCTGCAGGGCGGGGTCTTTCTCAAAACTTTCAAACACCGTTTTCTCCGCTTTGGGCTCTGACGCGGTTACTGATGCTCCACATTTAGTACAAAACTTTACATTCTCAGCAAACTCTTCACCACAATTTGAACAGTAAATCCTGAACACCGCCTTTCTGTACACCGTCTCATTTTGGGACTTAATAATTGTTTTTCTGCAAAACAGGCTCAAACAAACTACTCAAAAGCTCTGGTTGTTTGCATTTCCCATTAAATCGTGCATGCACCAGTTGGACAACCGCCTGAGTACTCTGAGTCTGCGCTTACATGTTTTTCTGGTGATGTGTCTTTGTCTACTGCTGGACCTACATACAACACCTGATCTTTTTTGCTGCCATACCTGTAAACCGTTATGCCTTTGCATTTCAGCTTGTAAGCCAACATGTAAACCTGTTTAACGTCCTCAACTGTGGCATCCGTGGGTAGATTCACAGTCTTAGAAACCGCGTTATCCACAAACTTTTGGAACGTTGCCTGCATACGAACATGC
>JBAZEV010000082.1:0-7262 GCA_041653695.1 Bathyarchaeia archaeon | reverse complement strand
ACGTCAACCTCATAATACTTGTTTACATGCTCCTGCGCTTTCTGCCCCATCAATGACTCACGCATTTTAGCCTGCATTTTCGGAGCAACAGCGCCAGCAACTTCACCAGCAACGCCAAGAGCAGCCCCAAACAATGCGCCTTGCTTTGCGCTTTCAACGTCACCGCCAGTTAAAACGTAGCCTGCACCCGCACCCATAGCCGTGTTAACGCCGATTCTGCCAGATGCAGCAGCAACTTTACCCGCTGCCGTTGCTGGCAAACCAACATTCAAAGCCTTACCCGCCATACCGATACCTTTCATTACGCCAGCGCCAGCTAAAGCAAAAGCGCCGCCTTCAGCCGCCGACTGCAACGCCTCTTCAGGAGTCAACAAGCCGCCGCCTTGAACCGCCTTAATCGCTTGATTAATGCCTACGCCAACCGCTTCGCTTCCAGCAACGCCTAAAGCGCCTACGCCAACAGCTTGCCCAGCCACAGGAGCTAAAACTGCAACTGTAGTTAAACCAACCGTTTTAACTGCACCCCGTTCTTGAGGCGTTAAAGTTTCCGCTACAGGCAAACCAGACAAAGGCAAACTCTGGCGTTGACCAGTCAAAACCTTGCCTATGCCACTGGCAAAGTTAGATACAAAATCTTTAGCTTGCTCACCCAAATCTTTCGGTGGAACAGGAATAGGCTCAGTCCTATATTCAATAGCGTTATCAACTGGCTCCACAGAAACAACTCTTTCTCCTGGAGGCGGCACAATTTTCGCGCTGGTTTCCGCAATCCTAGATGGTTTTCCCATGTCTGACATAGGCTCAGAAGGTGAAGGCTTAAAGGTCCAGTAATTGCTAGGCTTCATAACTATAACTTTAGGTGGCTGTTCAGGCGTTACAGCTATAGGCGCTTGAGTAATCGCTGGCTCACTCTTTTGCGCCTGCACCTGATTATAAACAGGGTTACTAGTCGGCTGATTAACCACAGGAGCCGCATAAGCTTGCTGTTGCCGAGTCATAGCATCCTTCATTTCTTGATGAACAACAAAACCGCCACCATAACCGCCAGCCACATAGCCCTGTTGCCCCAACTGTTGATAAGCCGCTTGATCTTGCGGGTCACTGCTTAAAGATAACTCTGTAAGAATCTGGCTTGCTAACCGAGGGTCACTTTGCGCTAACGCTTGAAAACTTCCATGCTGTTGAGAAACAGGCGCATATTTTTGTATGACACTCATTTTAAGACACTATATCAAGTTAGTCCTAGGACTGTATAAAACTTTTCTGTTTTTACAAGTATTAAACAGTAAAACAGTAAATTTACTAATAAATTCCGCGTAAAAAGGAAAAAAATATAAACAAACACGCATCTAAAGATAATAGGCGTTTTAAAATTGGGCTTAAAAGATTTCCTAAACAAAAAATTAACAGAACAAAAAGAAAACAACCTACAAAAGAAAGAAGCACAACAAGCAGGCAAAAAAGAGTATTTTAGAGGCTACGAGTCCGAACAGAAAAAAATCCAGTCACAAAAAGGCAGAGAAGCCGCTAGAAGAGACAGCCAAGGAACAATGGGCAAAATAGGCGCGTTTGCAGACGCATTTGGACAAAGCAGCCGAAGCATAGAAAAATCATTCGGATTCGACAACATGGGCTTTGGGTATCCACCTCAAGAAAAAAAGCGTTCAAACAGCAAAACAGTAATTATAAAAGTAGTAGGCGCACAAGGCCAAACGCAGCATAAGAAAAAGAGAGAACGCAGACACCAAACAAACAGCCTAGACTACACACAGTGGTAAATTATGCCTGTTCAAATCAAAAAAGTTTATGATAAAACAAGCCATACAAAAGACGCTAAACATGGCTATCCTCCTGTGCGTTCAGTTGGCACGTACACAAATGAAGATTTTAATGTTACTATTCACATGACTCCTGAACTGAGAAACCATCCAGTTGAAAGAAAAGCCTTATTGCGCCATGAAGTTAGAGAAGCAAAAATTTTAGCAAAACAAGAACCTAAAAATGGAACGATAGAAAACTCAGAATATTCCCATCGAGAAGCACGTAAACTTGATCCTTCATGGATGAAAGGCAAACAATGTTTTTCTAACACTTGGGACAGATTAGGCTATAAAATTAAAAAGTAAAACTATAACCACCCGACAGTTAACAGGGAAACCACCACCCACAGAGTTAACAGAACCTGATAACAGCCCACTAATACAAAAAATTAACCAAAAAAACAGCACCCTGCAAAACAGCCAAACCCACAAACAAACAAGACACAAAAGGAACCGACTTATCAACACCAAAAACAGCCCTCAAACTTTCCCCGCGCCTAACCCCACGCACCAAACAATAAATCAGCATAACAGGAAAAGCAGCCAAAACAACAAAAGGAACCAGCAAAGGAACAGTCAAACCCAAAGCCATCAAAGCTTTAGCATCAGCACCACCAAAAAACCTGCCAAACAAGAAAAACATTGCAAACCCCAACAAAACCGCTACAGAAGCATTCACCACGTAAACAACCAAAGCCCCCATCAAAACATAGTTAGCCAACGCTAAAGGCACACCAAACACACACAGAACCAGCCACACCCAATTAGAGACAAGGCGGGTTTTAAAATCCTGCCAACCAGCAAACCCGAAACATGCAAGCACCACAACAGCCGAAACAACAGCCAAACTATTCATTTAACGCATCTCCATCATTTTTATTCAAAGAAAATAATATTTGCCTACCTAACTCAGTCAATTCCAAAACGTAATGTCCCGAACCTTTGCTAATAGGCATAATCATGTTTCGAGCTTTACAACGAGTAATAACCTCTTTCCCCTTCAACCCAAGCTCATCCTTAGCCTTATCATGCGACACAGGCCCCAAACTATCAATCAACCGCAACAACTGAGTATCAGAAGGCTTAAGCAACTTCATAGAACGCTCCAAACAGCCCTCAATAGTAGCGTCATCAATTCTGACAAAAACCTCATCTGCCAAACTCATACGGTTCTGGTCATACTCCTTATACGTTTCAAGAGGCCATTCCCCAAAAACGCCAGGCTCAATAGGAACCTTCCGAATCCTAGTTTTAAACCCGTGAAAATTCTGTTGCCACTCAACCTTATCATACTTATATTGACCTTTATCGGTTACTTGAATTTCATGCGTGTACTTGCATAGAAGCTGAAAAGTTGGCTCATTAGGGTCAACCATCGTAACTATAAGAACACCCAGTTTAGTAGCTATAACGTCAAAACCGCCTTTAAATAAGTCAAAGGCTTGGTCATACTGTGTTTCAGCCTTATTGCTTCTAGCTCCAAAATCATCCCAATTCAAAATAGGAACCCTATAATGAAGCAAGTTTTTTGTAGGCCACTTTTCAGGAATACCCTTTCGAAGTCTGTGCATTACTTGAGGCAAATCAAAAACTGTGGCTTGTAAAACTTTATTCCAGTCCTTATAGAGGCTCTGCATTATCCAGCCTGCTAAAGTTGTTTTGCCAAGGCGAGGCGGCGACCAGATAACGATAAACATAAAACGGTCATTAGCAACAGCATCATAAACATCCTGAGCTAATCTGCCGGTAACAGACGCGGTATTATTGTTATTGATTTCCAAAACTGCCACCTTTAGGATTCTGAAAACGGAAACTCTTAAAATCTTTAAAGTAAGTTCTATTCATGTACTCACTAACCATAAAATAGTAAATTCTAACTTGCGTAGATTGAACAGTGGGCATGAAGCTATCATACTTAAAAATTACGTTCTGTTGTAGCTCTCTAAGCTGCGTGTACTGTTCTGCCTCTTCAATCTCAATACTTGCCAGCAAAGAAGCCAAAACCTGCATAGCCTTGAAAGACTCGCCAGTGCTAAGACACCAAGCAACTGTATCTTTCATGTTAACTAACTTAATCAAGTAAGTAGTCTTAGGGTCACTAAAATTGTCTTGCTGGCTATTCGACATCTTGCTATCGCTTTACTGTAAGCGTTACCAGAGTATAAAAAAATTACGCTAAACGTGCCGAAAATGCGGTTTTCGCGCATACCACTTATAGATATATATAAAATCAAAGGAGAAAACAAGCCCCGCTTCTTCCTTTTGCATGGCTCTCGACATTTCTAATCAAATGTCAAAGCTTAAATATGGAAAACAACATACATACAATTAAGGGCTAAAAACTTTGAGTGAAGACACAATCAAACAAGCATGGCAAAGAATAAACAACATGCCAGAAACTTTAGAAAAAAAGGTACTCCAAACAGCACGATTAACATGCAGTAGAATAGGCGAACTAATAACACTCAAAACACCCAGCGACAAAACAGCCCATCCAACAGGCCAATTCCTAACAGTCGAAATAAAAACTTACATACCAAACCTTAGAAATAAACAAGAACTTTCCGCGTGGATAGACACCAAATTACACACAGAATACCACATGCCAAACCTAGAAGAAATAATGAAAATCAAAGAACAATTCGCTATCTTCAGAGTAACCACAGAAAAACGCCTAATCCAAAAAAACCCTGACGGCAGCTTTATTCACGGTTGGATAAGAGAATGTGCTAGACCCTTAAACCCAAAATTTGGCCCTTGGACAGAACCAGTAGTTGCATACATCCAGCAACAACAAAAAAAGGGGAATCCCATATTTCCAATAGACCGCAAAAAAATGTGGGCTACAGCAAGCAAAGTTTTAGATGGATTAAACTATACGATACAGCCCTACCTTAAAGCAGAACGCGACCCAAAAACAGGCGAATACCTAAGAAACCCCAACGAGTTAAACAGGTATGGCAAACCAAAACTAATAATGAAACTAGTAACAGAACATGAAAAAGACGCAGCTAACCATGCAATAAGACACTGGAGCAGAGAAGAATTGGAATACTTTTATGGGTTCACAACTAAAGAAGCAGACGCTTTTGGAGGCTGGACCCAAACAGAAGGTGCAAACACACAAGGACAGCGATATGTTAAGATGCTCTGGAATAATTATGCGCCAAGATTTTTGATTCCTTGGAGCGTATAAAATGACCTTGAGTTTTTTTAACTAATTACCCTACCTTTCTGAGCGTAACTTTGCCATGGAATCTTAGAGCGTAGAATAGCTGTTCATTGGCGTGCAAATTGCCGTTTTGATTATCTCTCAAGTTATGATGGGGCTTTTCTTAGTTTGCTTGAGAAGGTTGGTTGTGTGGAGTTGGATTTTGGCGGGGAATCAGGTTCCGAGTGGCTTTATCGATATCTTTCCCAATAGAACATGCTTCTCCTATTTTGATAATTACAAACTTTGCCACAGTAACCCTGTTCCACTCTTTAACCCATATGGTCGGGCACATTTGTGCCTGGTAAAAGGCTTTCCAGTACTGGCTGGTTCCAGCTAACATTCCCGATTCCCTCCATCAATGCAAACAGATGGTTGCCTATAATCCAGTTCCCAAAACATACGCTTATGAAGCAGCCAATTATGAAGCCAAGAAAGGTCAGACCACTTGTAAACCCCGAAAATAACTAGCGCCTTCATAGTTGCAGAACACATGTAAATTGGTGTAGTTCGCTTATTGAAAATTAAACTGTTAAGGAAAAGGAAACGGAAAGTCACTTTGGCGAAAGCGTCAGTCAAGTCTAAAGGATTCAAGGCTTATTCTCTCCCAATTCATCAATAAACTGTTGCTCTGGTCTTATCAGTTTTATGTAATCGTTTAAGTGAGGGTTCTGTTAAGTTGGTGGGTGATAGCTCTCCCTGTTAAGCATCGGGTGATGAACGGTATTGGGGATAAACAAAGCCATCCATCCATGTTGAACCGAACTGTTCAAATCGTTTGCTGAAGAAATTAACGAACCGTGCTTTATCCCATCCGAGAAGGGGAGCGTACAAATCGTAAGCTTTTGGGTAGGGCAAATTATGAGAAACTATGTATCCCCAAACGTCAAGATAGTTCCATTCTGCTATCGGGTAAACTTCGCCTGCTCTGGGCTTCTTAACAGTGATTGAACGTTTACAACTCTCATCTTTTCTCAAGCCGATAAACTGATAGTTCCATCCTCTTTCTTTGCGTACCTTGTTTAAAATCAAGTAGTGAAATAGGTGTGCTGAGTGCCACTTCTCAGAGTTCTCCCGCATGTCCTTTGTTTCTGAACCTTTCCAAGTTTCAACAATCAGATTCTTTGCTCCTATTACTTTAGCGTTGGCTAAAACTTCAGATTGAATTTCTTGTGGCATAAGTTGACTGCCCTGATTCCAGTGAAAAACATCTATTTTAGGGTCAACTTGCAAAGCAAGATGTAACACTGCGGTGCTGTCTTTGCCTCCGCTAAAAGCCACCATACACTTGCCTTTGGTGGTGTATTGCGTAATTATTTTGAGACTTTCGTTTATTCTGGTTTGGTATTGCTCTGTCTTTGCCCACATCAAAAAGGTTTTGCGAGTTCTTTCATCCAAAAGTAACTCGCCTACTTCTGAGTTTTCGGCTGACGGCTTGCGTTCTGAATCAGTGTTACCCATTTGTTATTGCCGTTGACTTTCAAGCCACATGCTTCGCTTGGGGTCTTGCCGTCTAAGCCCTCATGTTCTCGGATGTAGTTGTGGAATATTTGGTAGCCTTGCAGAACTTTTGTATCTGTTTTCTTGAGTCCTCGCATAGTTTTCTCTCGGTCACGGATTTCACCGTTGATACGCTCCATTTTGTTGTTATTGTGGTTTCCTGAGAGGGCGATGTGGCGAATATGTTTAGTGTGTCCGTGCTGTTGATAGATTAGTTTGCGATATGCCTCATTGTAAGCTTGGAGTCCATCGGTGATTAGGGTGTTGGGTTTGGCTCCTGCGTTCTTGATTGCTTGTTTGAAAACGTTTTTTGCGTCATGGCTATACTTCGTTTCAGCAACAACTTTGTATTCTTGTTCTGCATCAGAGAGTTTTTTGGCGGCGTATGCGAGAAACTTTGTTATGCGACCACTTTGTATGAGATCTTTCAATGTTTCACGGCCGCAGTCTTTGAATTGTATATAGTGACCCCCTCTAATAGGAATTATTATTCTCGGTTCTGTTAACTTGACGGGTGGCACAAGACCCTGTTAAGGGTCGGGTGGTGACTTGCGTTTGCGTGCACCATATCGCTTGAATCTACCACCTAAATCTTTGCGTTCCCGTGCCTCAATACGCAACTTTTTACGCCGCAACGGACGATAAGTGGCTTCATCTTCAGTAGTCCAAACTTCTTCTTTCTGCTCAATCATGGCGTTTTACACCAACTATCTGCCAACCAACTTCCGTGT
>JBAZEV010000081.1:6111-7290 GCA_041653695.1 Bathyarchaeia archaeon | reverse complement strand
GTTGGTGAAGTTTTTGCCTTTGCTGGCAACGTTATAGTTTCCTTTGCCTATGGAGATTGCGATTTTGCGGAACGGAATAAAAGTCAAATCTATACCCAGTTCTTCTGCGGTGAGTTTGATGCCGTTTTCGTCGTTTTCCGAGCGTTCATAAAGCAGTCCGATGCTCATCGTGGGGCGCCTCTTGTTTAAAATTTTTAAATAAAGAATAATTGGGAGATGAGTTCAGTTGAAGTATCCATCATTGAGGTTTTGTTGGTTTTGGTGGATACTGTCTATTCGCCCCAGTCTTCTCCTTCCAGAGTTAGCTCTTGAAGGTCAACGCATCCGTCGTTTACTTGTTTCACTTCAAGTTCTAGTCCGCATCCTGGGCAGCTGAGGATTTCTCCTTTTGCTGTGTCGGTTGGAACGTCAAGGTCTGCGTCACAGTCGGGACATTTAGCTTTCATTGCCTTCACCTCTTGGGTATTCAGGGTTGGTGTTTGTTTACTCATCTTGTTCTCACGTTTATTTTATATGAAATATCTTTGTGAGGTACGTGCGTTTCTTTTAAACATTGCGACTTATTTGTAACATCTTGGACTGCTAATGTTCCAAATGGGACAGATTTTCCATGTGCTGCACGTAAAAGCAAGTTCGAAAAACCCGAGACCGCATCATGGAAAAAACGGAATCCGCACCTTTCAGGGGCAAAAACTACAGAAAGCGTTAAATCTAAACAACCGTAAAACTATGTTAGGCACAAGCGGATGGATAGTAAAGATAAAGAAATTCTTAAAATTCTCAAAGACGATGGCCGAGCAGGCTACAGTGATATAGGAAAAAAAATTGGGTTATCCGAAGGCGCCGTTAGGAAGAGAATCAAAACCTTAACTGACATGGAAGTTATTAGAAAGTTCACGGTTAAAATCGGTGTAGCTGAGGGCGCTGAAGCCATAGTGTTGCTTTCGACAAATCCTGCCTTGCCCACGCAAGAAGTCTCCAAACGGATACAGGCAATTCCGAATGTGGAAACCCTCTACGAAGTTACTGGCGAGTACGACATCGTCGCGGTTATTGGCGGCATGAATGTGGTGGAAGTTAACGAGTGTATAGAAAAAATTCGCCGCGTTGAAGGCATACAGAAAACCAACACCATGATAGTCCTGCGCAGCTGGTAGCAAGAAAACAGATTATTTTTCG
>JBAZEV010000081.1:0-6101 GCA_041653695.1 Bathyarchaeia archaeon | reverse complement strand
CGTTGTTTGATAAATAGTAGGCAGTAAAAACGCCGCCGTCAGCCCCATAAAGCCCACGTAAATAACCAAGCGCGCCGTCAAGAGTTGCGGCTGAAGGAATAATCAGCTTGAAATTGTCAGCGGTGATGACTTCGGTGAGCCTTCCAGTTTCCTTCCTGATTATCGACAATCTTAGGTAGTTGTTGCCACACTGGATAACTGCGACTTCGCCGCGTGAAGGTTTGCCTTTTCGAACGTCAATTGTTTTTTTGCCGTCTTTAATCCATGCAAAGACTTCTTTTTTAGCGGGAAACAAAGGCATACCTGCACACCACAATGCAATCTAAAAGAGCAAGTTACTAAATAAGTCAACGCTTGACGCCCGAATCAGAATAAAATTGGTGTTTTGTTGAAAATTTTGTTGAGGGTTTGCTGGGGCTCTGGTCGGCTGGAAAGATTTTCGGAGAGAGAATGAAAACCCTTTAGTTGCTACCACTGCTTAAGGTGGAACCGCCAAAGCCCTCTCAGCCCACATTTTTTGCCTGTGCGTTTCTTTCATAAAAAAAGAAAGAAAGGGATTTGTTGTTTGATTTACTTGCGTTTTCGAAGGATGACTGCTGCGACTGCGGCTACGACGATGATGACTGCGGCTGCTGCGGCAATAACGTACATGTCAGTTGACGGTGCTGCTTCGGGTTCAGGAACAACAGAAGGCGACACTGTTGGCGCGGCTGTAGGAGCTGATGTCGGTGCTGATGTTGGAGCGGTTGTTGGTGAAGCATCTGGGGCTACTTCAACGCTCATGTAAGTTGTTGCATCTGAACCGTAGTAAGAATCAGATCCGCTGAACGTTGCTATGATCTGGTATAGACCTTCAACTGGTGGAGTCCACATGATGCCGTAGTTACCGTTCAAGTCAGTTGTCGTTGTACCAATAATGTACGTGTTGCCGTTGGGGTCAAATGTGCTTAAAGTTACAATGACGCCTTTAGCGTTTGTTGGCATCGGCTGTTGCTGGTAGATGTAGTTCATCCATTCGCCTTGATATTCGTCGGCTATTGCTGGCGTATCTTTAGCTCCTGGAGACTGGTCAGTTACTGAACCAGCGATTGTCACTTGATGCCCTTTGACTATAGCTGTTTGTGGTGCTGAGACGGTGGTTGCGCTGGGTCCTTTTCCGAAGCAGTAGATTTGGTTGTCGTATAGGTTTTGAGTTACCATTCTGCCATCTGCGAGAGCTGGTTGACAGAACCAACCGGTCATGTTCCAAAGCTGTGTTCCAGTTGTTGCGTCAAGGGCGTATATTGCTTCACCTTGATAAAGAGGTTGGACGCCGTTGCCGTGTTCACCTGTTGTGGCGATGAGAGTATTTGTTAGCCCAGCGATAGTTAAGCCTTGGTAAAAGGGCCATGTGCCGTAGGGTGTAATTGTACCTGCGTCTCCACTACTGAACTCCCACAGAAGATCACCAGTCAAAGCGTCAAAAGCATGTATCATGCCGTCGTAGCCAGAGTTGTAGTATATGCCGTTGATGATGTATACCTCCTCCCAGTTGACGTATCCCCAAGGATTACTGTAAGCCTCTGTTGGACCCCATAAGAACTGTCCAGTTTTAACGTTCCACGCATATGATTGCATTGTTTCTCTGACGAATATTATAGAGATTCCTTCAGTAGAGACAGCTCCAGTAAATGCTGTTGCATTCGGTGGAATATGGGTCGATATATCTATTGTAGTGGGTCCCCACAACAGGGAGCCGTCGGTCATACTATATCCGCACCAGCTCTTTACGAATTCGGTAGCCCCAAATCCTGATGCTGTACCGTTAGAGATGTAGACCGTGTTTTCGTAGCCGCCTACTTTCGTCATAGATCCGCCAGTTGGCACGTTGCCCAGTGTCTTAACCCATTGTATGCCGAGGTTTCCGTCAATTGGTGAACGTGTTGTCCAATAATATGCTCTCCACGAATAGGAGTTAGGTGTGCTGCCAGGACCTCCGCCGCCTTGAAGGGCATTAAGTTTGTCAAAGATTAGGCTTGAGTTCCACAAAGTCAGCTGGTTAGTGTTGCTGTTAAAGTTGTAAACCAAGATGTCGCCAGGTCCGCCGTCGTAAGTGTTGTCCAGTAACATTGTGCCAGAAGTTACGTTAGCAATGGTTAGAATGTAGCTGCCTGTCCATGCATCATACATCTTCCAAGTGGTGCCGCTTGTTACCCACAGATACGCTAATCCTCCGCCTTGGTTGGGAGACACGTAATTGTAGATTTGACCAAAGGATAACGTTTGGTTGGCTATAGTAAACACTGTTTCTCCGGTTTTCATGTCAACGCAAACGATACCCTGAGGGATACCTGAGTCACTATATGATGTTACTGGTTCTTGTGCTCCGATAGAGTTGTAATAGAGATAGCCGTTTATTATTACTGGAGGTTTGAAGAACTGCTCGTAGGACATCCCGTTATGGAAGGCGGTTGCCCCGTATTCCGCTCCGATTAGTCCTCCGAATGTTAGAGATTTTGTCCACAATACGTGAGCACTATCGGGAGCAGTTGCGTATTTTGCGTAAGCGTTGCCTTGGTCAAAACTGCGGCCAGTCGTATCCCAAGCAGCCATGAGCCAGTTGCTTGAAATCTGAGACCACGCATAGTTTTGAGCATTTAGGGGTCGAGTCCAATAGCTAGTCGGCAACGGATGGTCCTGAACTTGAGCAACGCTTTCCTGCTGTACTACAAGGCTAGCGATGTTGCTTTGGCTGGGTAAATAGGTGATGTTGTTGGTTAAAGTCTGTCCAGGAAAACTCATCTGGAATTTGTATGTACCTATAAGGGTTGGATAGTAGACAAAGAAAGCTGCGCCCACAGCATCAGAAGAGTATCCACTTTTTAGTTCAGTAGTTCCATCAGGTTTTGTGATTGTCACCGAAAACCCTTGCCACCTATCACCTTGGTCGGCTACGGCTGTTGGTGGAGGTATTGTAAGCCAGAAGCTGACTTGCAACATTTGACCAACTCCGATGGGATTGGGATTAACGGTGATGAAAGCATATGTTGCAGATGTGCTTGTTGCAGCTTGTGCGCTGGCTGGTTGTGCGACCGCGGTAAGTACAGAAAGAGTCAACAGTAGAATTAAAGCAAAGCTTGTTGCTGTTTTGTTTTTGTTAAATTTTGTTTTTTGAATATTCAATGTCTTTTTTCTCTCCATCTTTTTATAACGTAGACTGCCTTTGGTCTTTTTCGTATATAACTTTTTCGCATATTAACCAAGATAAACCAAAAAAACGGAATTAATAGACGTGAAAATAATACAATTTTAGATGTTTTGCAGATTCAACAAGACTTGAAATCGGCTGAAAGCAGCAGATTTGATTGTGGAAAGTCAACACCGGATATGTTTTTGCGATTAATTGTTCAAACTAAAATAGCCCAGACTCTAATTTGGGTCACAGGCGCTCTAATCAAATAGGCATTAAAGCTAATGGTGCATATTTCATCAGGTTTTGTAGTAATCCTTTGCCGACACTACTTCTGAGCCTTAACCGAACGGCTGCGCCATTCGCTAAATGTGCCCGAACAGAACCCCCAACACCGCAGTTTTGGCGATAACGTTCTGAGCAAAACTGGACAGATAGCAACTTCTATAATCACGTTGAGAACTAACGAAGGAAAAATAAGGGTTAATGCCCAGTTTACTGTAAACAACGCGGGAAATATTGCTGCCAACTGCAAAAAATGGTAACTGGTCCCTGCAAAAAAACTCACTGCATAAACACCAATAAGTAAAAACAAATTCTTTTTCCCTCGCCCTTCCACCGCATTTTTTGGAGCCAAAAGCCAGATTAGACCATATATGATTAAGGCAGTAACTGATTCAATAACGCCAAGAAAGCCCAACCCCATGACAAATGCGCCGCCTATGAAAGCGCCGATAGCGCAACCAGCTAAACCACTCCACCCAAACCAAAATGGAAAGACACCCAACAAAACGATTGGAAGATATAGGATGGCAAAATTTGGGGTTGCAAACAAATGTGATAAGAAGATAAAGAGAACCCAAAGGGCTGCTGTCATTGCCATTATTGAAGTTTGTTTTGCCGTAGTTTCAAGTTGGGTTTTTTGAAAATTCACTCTTTCCTCTCCAAGACTTTTTAGTTTCTTTTTCACTTATAACTTTTTCGCACATACACCCAAAATAGTCGATAAAACAGAGCACAACTGGCAAAAATGGCAACAATTCCAGAGAATCATAAAGACATTTGCGCAGTATTATACGAAAAAGAATAATAGTAACACCTAAAGAACTACAAAGAGACAAAGTCATGAGCAATATAGACGAAATAGACGCCAAAATTCTGAAACAATTACTCGAAGATGGGCGTAAAAGCTTTGTGGAAATAGCAAAAGAATGCAACACATCAAAAGATGTTATCGCAAAACGGTATAAAAGAATGGAAAAAGCAGGCATAATAGTTGGCGCCACTACCCAGCTAAATTACAGAATTTTTGGCTACAACGCCGTTGGCAACATATCAATCAACGTTAGCCCACAACATGTAGATGAGGTTATAAGATTCGTACGAAAAATACCAAACACGAAAGAAGTCTATCCAGCCTATAAAAAGTGTAATGTTTCTGTTATCGCAACACTGAGAAGCCTAAGCGAGTTGGACCAAGTTAAAGAGGCAATAAGAAAACATGCTTCAGTGATTAGTTTAAAAGCGCAGTTATGGTTAGATATAAAAAATGTGCCAGAAAATATATTCTTAGAACTTCCAACAAATGAAGAGGGCAAAAATGATGTTGCTGTCAAACAAGAAAACAACGAAAACATAAAAGAAATAGTAATTGATGAAATCGACAGGCAACTAATCGCGAAATTAGCCAAAACTGGACGCCTTCCTTTTAGCAAAATAGCGGAGGAACTAGAAACTTCAACCGACACTATAATAAGAAGATATGAAAAGCTAAAAAACAACAAAGCAATAAAAACAGTGATCCAATTAGACCTAAAAGAAATAGGATACAAAGCTTTTGCGCTTTTTTTCATATCATTAACAGTCCAAGGCAGCACATCAGAAAAAGTTAGAGAATTATCTAAAATACCAAACGTCTATCACATCGTAAAAACAAGCGGAGACCATGATTTATTCATAATAACATGCGTCAAAAGCTTTGAACATTTCTTCTCAATACGAGATCAGATAGCAAAAATTCCGAATATGAGAATAGTAGATATAGAAATAGGAGAAGTTATTCCAGAATTCCCAAGCTACTCCTCACATATATCAACATTTTAACTAAACGGAAACTTTCAATAACGCAGTTCATCCCCGAGTGAGAAGAGTTTGCTGGGGGCTCGGGCAGACAGAATCGGGGAGAAAATTTTGGGTTGTTCGCACCACAAAAAACAAAAAGGTACAGAAAAGGACCAATTTGTTTTTCCAAACAAACCACAAACCCGCATCTGCTTGTGACGACCTGCACAACCAAAACGCAACCCAAAAACAAACCAAACAACAAAACACAGCCAACAGCTCAATGCCTTGGAAGTTGTTGTGCCTAAGCAATGTTTTCTCTCAACTTCTAATTGTAAAAACAAAAAAAATAGTCAACATGCTCTCACAACCTGTTTTTGCTTCTTCAACATGGCGCATATGTTGCTTGTGAACAAACAACCCGCAGCCCACAACCCAAACCAAACTGCAACAACCTGCACAACCAAAACAGAACCCAAAAAAAACAAACCAAGAAGTAGTGACTAAGCAAACACCCACAACCACACAATACAAAAAACAACGCCGTATACAAAAGCATCAACAAAACACACAAAAACCAACCAACCCCAGCCAAACCACACGTTGCATTGTTCAGTTTTACTACTGTTAGGTGAAAGAAATATCTACAAGCCCAGCAAATACAAAGGATGGTTATCGTTTATGTCTAAAACTTACAACATAGCGGTTCTCAAAGGCGATGGCATCGGACCAGAAATCACCGAAGCCACAATCAAAGTTCTAGAAGCAGCCCAAGAAAACGCAAACTTCAAGCTCAACCTGCAATACGGCGACGCAGGCTACTACTGCATAGCCAAATATGGCACCAACTTACCCGAAGAAACCGTGGAGC
>JBAZEV010000080.1:0-7481 GCA_041653695.1 Bathyarchaeia archaeon | reverse complement strand
CCATAAACCGAATCGATAAACCAACCCGACTAGACCGCGCAAGAAACCTTGGCTACAAAGCCAAACAAGGCATTGTAATGGTGCGTGTTCGGGTAAAACGTTCCGGTTTCAGGAAAACACGTCCAACCAGTGGACGCAGACAAAAACGCATGGGTGTTAACAAAATAAAGTTCGCCAAAAACATGCGTCTGATTGCCGAGGAACGTGCAGGTAAACGTTTTCCGAACTTGGAAGTCTTGAATTCTTACTGGGTTTGGGAAGATGGACGCTACAAGTGGTATGAAGTTATCTTGGTTGACCCTGTGCTGTTGCCAGATCACCCAATAGTAACTCAGACCCGACGTGTGTTCCGTGGTTTGACCAGTGCTGGCAAACAAGTCCGTGGACTTCACCACCGCGGTAAAGGAGCAGAAAAAGCTCGGCCTAGCCGCACTGCTGTTCGAAACCGACGCGTAAAACGTCAACCTTAACGTGGGTAGCCAAAGTTTGGCTCACCCTTTTCTAATTTTTTCTTTTTTGTTTGTATCATTTTTATATCCTGTAAGTGTATAGATTTTCACAAAGTGGTGAAACTGTTTGTCGGTGTTGCCTGTTGCGTATGTTGATATCCGTTTTTCTGCCCACGCCACCGAGGACGTGAACAAGGTTGTTGCTGCGGTTCGCAACATTTTGCCCACCGAGGAAGACGAAGAATTTGAGTACAACCAAAGCGTGGTTGAGGGTCATTACGGTAACCCGATAACGTTTTTTGAGGCACGCATAGATGATTCCAAACTTATCAGCCGTTTAATCGAGAACCTTGCAGCTAACCTGAGTTCGTTAGACAAAGAAGAGTTAACCCGCGAAATCAACAGGTGCGTTGAGAAAGGCAACCTGTATATTCGTTTGGATAAGCAGACTGCGTTCTTGGGTAAACTCAAGTTGGTTACCTCTGACCCCATACGTGTGCGTATACGGTTCAGGAAATCTAAACTCGAAGATGTAATACAAATCTGCAAAGAGTTTGGGTTGATAACATGAAACGTTTTGCTGATTTGCATCTGCGTGTACCACTTAACGATTTGTCTCTAACCGAACAGATGATAACCAAAGCCTCAGAGCTTGGCTACCGCATGGTTGGTATACCGTTACCCAGCAGGGTTTCGGCGGAGCAACTCAGGCAACTAAAACAGTTTTGTAGTAACGTTAAACTGGATTTTGTTTCGCGTATCGACCTAGCGCCCCGTAACTCTAACGAGTTAACCCAGAACCTGCGGCGTTACCGACGAAACTTTGAAGTAATCGCCGTAAGGTGCACAACAAAAGAGGTCGCCCGCCAAGCAGCAAAAGACCGCCGCGTAGATTTGTTGATGTTTTCTGTTACAAATGTTAGGCAACGGTTCTTTGACAAATCCGAAGCCGAACTGGCATCTCAGGCTCTTTGTTCGCTGGAAATCGAGTTGTCGCCCCTTTTGCAGTTAACCAGCGGTTCGCGGGTCAGAATTTTGTCTAGGCTACGAAAGGAAGCCGCAACAGCAAAACGTGCACATGTTCCCATTACCATAACCAGTGGTGCATCAGACCCATATTTGATGCGGGGACCACACGATTTTGCTGCGATGGCTACTGTTTTCGGTTTACAGGTTGATTCGGTGTTGGATGCGTTGTCTGGGTCTGCGTTTTGTTTGGTTGAACGCAACCGCGAAAAGTTGAGCGCAGGTTTTGTTGCGCCTGGAATACGTGTTAAAGGGAGGACGGACTGTTGATTAAGCGGGAAAAACGGCGTTATCTGGCGGTTAATGTGGAAACTGTGCAACCTGTTGATGAGCAAACCGTTTTGGATGCAGTTTACGGTTCTGTTGTCATGCTTTTTGGTGAGGTTGGTGCCAGCCAAACGAATCTGCGGATGATAAAATTTGTTGTAGAAAAAAACCAGTTTGTTATACAGTGTTCCCATAAGATGCTTGAACCAGTTAGGGCTGCTGTTGCATTCACTGTTTTGGTGGGTGGAAACAGGGCAGCGCTTCATGTTGTAAACGTTTCGGGGACGTTGAAGGCGCTGGCAGGCAAAACTGCGTGATGCATCTGATTTTGTGGTTGCAGCATAATCAAAGAGTCTATTTGAAAACTTTAGTTAAACGAAATCCTGATTTAGGAAAAAACATTTATTGCATTAAAGGCAACAAGATTTGCAGGGGGACGCTTAGTTGCGGCAGTGGGTAACTTTTTTAGTTGTAGCATTGCTGTTCTTGGCAAGCTTAGTAACAGCATTTCTGGTAAACTATTCTCCGATACAACCAATCGGAGCAGAAAAACCGTTCTACTTTGGTGTATCCTTTGGCGGAGAAACAATACAAGAAGCAAAAACCTTGATTGACCGCGTAAAAGGCTTCACTAACCTGTTTATCATGCAGTCTGGAGCATTGATGGATAATACAACAGCGGTGAATGAAATAGGGGATTACGCGGTTTCTAACAATTTGACGTATGCCGTGTATGGGGATGTTGACAGGGTAATTCAATCTCAAGCAGGAATAGATTATTCGATTGCACTAAAGCACACTGGCTGGGTTGAGTCTTGGATTGATACCGCTGATGAACGTTGGGGTGACAAGTTTCTGGGGTTATATTATGGTGATGAACCCGGAGGACGAATGCTTGATAAAATATGCTATCTTGTAGATTCTGCCAGTGGAGCAGATGTCAAAAAAGATGAAATTACAATTAGTGTGTTTTTTGATAATGGCATAAAAGCGTATTATGCCATCAACGGTGATGTTTGTTTACGAATCCCTGAGACTCTTGGTAATATGACTGGTTTTATGAGTGTATATTTTCCTTGGAATAGTACACTTATACGCATAGATGACGTTCCCGCGCCGACCCAAGAAATTACAAGTAATTATCCTGTAGGAACTGGTTTTATGTGGGTACCATTTGGACAACTGGAAACAGTCGTTAATTATTATGCAAATGGCACAGTTACTGTGTCAGATACTGACGGAATATTTTACACACCAGAAAACGGGAGCACTGTAATATCCCAGTTTGATTCTTACAGCGAAGTTTTAGAAAAAAACCCAATAAAAAACATGGATGACGCCGCACAAACGTTTGTTACCTGCAACGCAAACAATATTGATTGGCTAGCAAGCAACAACGTTACTCTGTTTACGTCTGATTACGGTTTATACTGGTGGGATTACCTTAGCGGGTACGACTTTGTTCTTGCACAACTAGGATGGAATAACACAGCAGCTCAGGAAATCGGGTTAGTCCGAGGTGCAGCGAACATGCAAAACAAAAGCTGGGGCACAATAATAACTTGGACCTACCAAAACGCGCCGTACCTTGCCAGCGCACAGGAAATCTACAACCAGATGCGCCTGTCTTATGAGTGCGGGGCAGAATACGTCGTAGTTTTCAACTACGCCCCTGACATGGATGGAGAATACGGCATATTAACACAAGAACACCTAACTGCAATGGAACAGTTCTGGACTGATATTGTTAACAACCCAGATGTTAAAAACGGGAACATCAAAGCCGAAGCTGTACTTGTTTTGCCCCATGATTATGGTTGGGGCATGCGAACCCAAAACGACAAAATCTGGGGAATCTGGAACCCCGACCAAAACTCAGAACAGATATGGAACCTGCTGCAGGAGAACCTCGCAAAATATGGCGCAGGTTTGGATATAGTGTACGATGATACCCAGTATCCCGTTGCAGGAAAATACCCGAACACCTGTTACTGGAACCAAACAAACTAACCAAAACACCAAACTGGCGTTGATACCTCAAACATGGTTGTAGTCTAATAGAGGTACATTGTTGAAAACAGTATTTTTTCTGTTTTTTCATTACACTGCAAAAATGTGCCCCAGAAACAATGGGCATATTTGCATCATATTTGAAGACTAATAACAGAAGTATGTTGAAAACAGTACTTTTCTGAAAAACCACAAAACATGCAAAGAATTGTCTGCCTAAAATTAGAGTGGTGGGGTCACCCGGATTTGAACCGGAGTCCCGAGAGCCCAAGTCTCAGAGCCTGGACCATGCTAGCCGATGACCCCTCTTTTTTCTGGGTTTCTCTGCCAAGAACAGAGACCCGCCAGACCCAAAAAATCTGGGTAGCTTATGATGAACACAAATCTACTTTAAAACTTTACGTGTTTACGCTCACCAGAAGATGCGTTGACCTGCTTTTTTGTTCTGCTGCACAACTTTTTTCATTCGTACTTTTTTGAATATTTTTGTAATTTTTGGCTAATTAACCTCCTCTGTTTAGTATTGTGAAAACTAATTACAGATTCACATTTTCTTAATTGAATTGATGGTTATCACTACACGTTTACACAATTAATGAAACTACTATTAGATTCCACGAAAAATTTAATTTTCGAGTGAATTCATAATTATTTCTGAGGTTATAACAAGTTTAAAATACCCAAAAACGGAACCAAACTGTTGAGATACGCAACATAGCGTGCCTCTAAAAAAATTAGATGTGAAAAAATGGAAAAACCAAATCGAAGAACATTATTTACAACAATCTTGATACTAACCCTTTCGTTAGCAACATTAACCTCAATAGCTTTAGCGCAACAAATAAACTACAACCCTGATATGGGAACTGAAACTCAAACCGCACCCAGTTACATGACCGAAGATAACAGTGTATACAATGCTGCAACCTCATATGGAAACCTGCTGAATGAAGATTATGCATGGTCTAACCCACACGCCAATACAGCTGAACGAAATAGTTTCAACCCTGGCCCCGCACCTGACCGACCAGACGTGCTTTGGCGAACACAAAATAATCCAGTACCAAAAGTCATTCTAAAAAGCACGGTACTTGGAGCCGCCGATGGCGTGGTCAATCCAACTACAAACTCATTCTCAGGTGCACCAATGGCAATGGGCGGAAACCTCATTGCATATGGAAGCATATACGTTAATCCTGCCTCGAACTCAACTACAAGAAATGCCATAATTTCCCTTAACGCACTCACTGGAGCCATAAATTGGGCAAGCATAGTAAACTACGGAGATCAACCAAGACCTGGAACCCCTGGTGCAAGCTTCGGTGTTGCATCATACATCTTCAAAGTTGACGACAACCACTTCTGTTCAATAGGTGGCGGTCTCAACATGTGGAGAACCGACGGAACCTGGTTATGGGCAGACACAACAGTCAGTCCCGGTGCAGTCTATCACAGTTGTATGGTACGTCAAGAACCAACACCCATACTTTTCGGTCCACAATCAATCTCTGGTGCTTACACTAGTAGTATGCGTGGATGGGACCTGTCTAACCCAGAAACAGACATGGGTGCAGGCAACCGATTAATGTGGGAGTATGTTATCGACGAGCCAGGCTCAACTCCATTGCTAGCTTACGGTGAAGGACGAATTTATGGTGGTTCATACAGCAGCACTTCAGTATATGCAGTAGATGTTGAAACAGGCGAAAAAGTCTGGGAAACATTCGTACAAAGTGCCATGGGTTACATGACCTGTTATGCAGACGGTAAACTGTTTGTTGGCTGTCAAAGCATGCACATTTATGCTTTAGACGGTGCAACAGGCGAAGTCGTCTGGCACAACAATTTTGGAACCGCAAACAGGGCATTCAACGTATGGAACATCAACTATGCATACGGGCGAATTTACATCCACGACTTAGGCTTCGGAACTACTGGTGCACAAAAATGCTTAGACGCTGATACCGGAGACATACTATGGGCATCGCCTTCGCTCTTCTACATTGGCTACTACAGAACCGTCATTGCCGATGGAAAGATCTATGGCCGACAAAGCGACTACTCAACAACAACTGGACGTGAAGCAATTCCAATAAACTTCTGTTGTTGGGATGCATTCACCGGTGAAGTCCTATGGAACGTCTATGAAAACATAGCTGGACCAATCATAGCTTATGGTTGTCTAGTTTATGTTGAAGGCGCTGGATATGGCGATACTGGAGCTCAATTGGTTGCTATGAGTACTGCAACAGGATTAGATGACTGGCCTATGTTCCGTGGAAGCGTGGAAACTCCAGGTTTCACACAGGACAAAGGTCCAACTGACATTAGCGGTGGTCCAAAATGGACGTTCACCACTGGTGGTGGAATTCTCTCTTCTGCTGCGGTTGTAGATGGTAAAGTTTACTTCAACTCTAATGACCGCTATGTATACTGCCTGAATGCATATACTGGTGAATTTGTCTGGAAGTTCTTAACCAACGAACCTCTAATGACCAAATTTGGCTCATCTCCAGCTGTAGTTGCAGGTAAAGTCTATGTCGGACCTGACGATGGCAACTTCTACGTCTTGAACGCTGAAACTGGTGCAGTAGTAAAACAGGTATCGATGGGAACTTATCGTTCTGTTCAGGTATCACTTGGACAGCACAACATAGCCTCATCGCCAATTGTTTACGGTAGCAGAGTATACGTTGGATCAATGCACAACGGATTAGTCTATTGTCTTGACCTGAACGGCAACGTTCAGTGGTCTGTAGACCTAGACAGTGGTGCACCTATACCTGGCACAGTTGCAATCTCTGGTGGTTACATTTATGTCATGGATTGGGATGGATACATCAACAAGATTGACATGAATGGCAACGTTGTACTACGCTTTATAACAGACCGATCTGGTGACAGCTTCTGGTCTAGCTTCTGGGGCGTTAGATCATACACACCAACAGTAGTTGGAGACCGACTATGGATTGGTGGTACTAACAACCGAATCAGATGCTGGGACGTCAACAACGGCACAGAAATCTATTCCGGATACCAACCAAACGTCGCGGGTGAAACATCTCACGGCTCAGCGACATATATTCCGGACTGGGCAATAGCCGCACAAAATTCAACAACTGGCAGTACTATTGGAGCAACCACTGGAAAGATTTGCACTCAAGCAGGACCTACTATTGCACTTGCACGCGCTGATACTGGTGAAAACATCTGGTCCAACTGGGGAGGTTGGGAAGTTTGGTCTACTCCTGTCTTCTCGGGAGTTGGTCGAAGCGGAGTTATCTATTACGGATCTGACAGTGCAGGTCTTACAGTAATAGACTCAGCAACCGGAGTTGCAACAAGTTGGTGGACCGCACAAGGAAACATTGTAAGTTCTCCAGCAGTATATGATGGAAAACTATACATCGGTTCATACGACAACAACTTCTACTGCTTCGAGGACCGCCTAGTAGAACAGATGGCAAGTAGCATATCAGCTGACAGAACTTCACTAAACGCAGGTGACACAGTAACCGTTACAACTCAACTGACAAAAACTCCAGAAGTCAACGTCTACGAAGAAATTGGCAGGTCTGCTCCTGTTCCTGGATTGCCCGATGCTGAGGTCTTGGTGACTTTCACTGACCCCACTGGCGCAGAAACAGAGCTAACAGCAACTACCGATAAACTAGGATGGGCAACTGTCTCCTTTACTCCAGACGAAACTGGTACATGGAGCGTTATTGC
>JBAZEV010000079.1:0-7586 GCA_041653695.1 Bathyarchaeia archaeon | reverse complement strand
CGTTGATTGGTTTTGTGTATGGCGGCATCGTGGTTACCACGATAAGTTTCATGCTTATGGGCGTAGCCCTGATAACAGCAAACAGTGCATATCCAGCTTTGATGGCGGATTCGGTTGCCCGTGAGAACCGCGGAAAAATAATCGGCAGCACAAGCTTCTTTTTTTATATCTTAAGTTCGTTTGGTCAACTGCTTGGCGGATTCATGTATGAATACTGGAATCCAACGTTTCCGTTTCTGCTTGCTGCGGTGCTGTTTATCCCATGTTTCATACTTATTTGGCTCAAAGTACAGGAACCAAAAACCAAGGAGGTATAGAGACTCTTCGTGAACTCAGTAAACTAGAGGAATCCACTGTTTCGGAGTTCATCAACCGTAACTTTACCGTTATGCAAAACAGTGGCAACCAACACACCAGATACACCAAGACTGCGCAGTTGCTCAAGCTCAGATAAGCCATGTATTCCGCCGCCAACAAAAACGTCAACAGCAGAATTATCCAATACGCACCTCAAAACATCTGAGTTTATTCCATGTTCAGTACCCACGCGGTCTAAATCCAAAAGTATAATCTGACGAACCCCAAGATTTGCAAGTTTTTGGGCAACCGAACACGCATCCAGCAAAGCAAGGTCTTCTGCGTGGGTTAACAGTTTTCCATTTTTTTGGTCTATGCTTACAACGACTTTTTGTGTGCCGTAATCGGTTATTGCTTGTTTCACAAAATCTAGAGAAGAAAGACTTTCTGAGCCGATAACAATTTTTGCGCCTGAACCTAGAACCTGCTCTGCTTTGGTGCGGTCAGTGGTTCCTGCGTCAACCATCAATTCAAGACAGGTTTTTTTGGTAATCTGCTTGTAAATGTCCAAGTTTGCTGATTTGCCCATTATTGCATCCAAGTCTGCGATGTATAAGCTGCCAAAACCTAACTGCTCAAAGGTGGATGCAATTTCAATGGGGTTTGTGGAGTTTGTTAGCCCACTTTTTAGGGGCAGGTAATGTTTTCTTTCGCCGCGTATGCCGTGGACAGCGATACCATTTAAAACGTCAATCACGGGAATAACTTTCATTATGGTGCCCCAGATAACAAGATGATACGGTGAGGCTATAGTTTGAATCTTTTGATTGTCGAATGCTTTTCAGGCGGCGGACACGCAGACACACAACTTTCAAGCAGCATACTCAGCGAAGCCTACGCCATGTTACGAGTGTTAATCGCGGACACCAAAGCTGCGGGTCACACGGTTACAACATTTATGGATTACAGACTAAAAGAATTCAACCCGCCTAACCAAGCAGACCACACGGTAACGATTACATCACCAGACCAGTTGTATGAAAAGCTGCGGGAACTGTCCAGCGCCTTTGACGCAGTATATGTTATCGGTCCAGAGTCAGACCAAACGCTAGAAAAGATGGTCAAAACCGTGGAAACCGCTGGGGGTTACTCGCTTAACTGTTCATCTGATTCCATTAAACAGGTTTCTAACAAGTTGACATTTTATGAAACAGCAAAGAAATGTGGGGTAACGGTTCCCGAAACTGTGGTGTTAAGCATCCACGAAAAAGCTGACACAGTTAAACGTTTGACCAAACCGCTGGGTTACCCGATGGTGTTTAAACCCGTTGACGGTGTTGGCTGCGGTGGATTAAGTGTAGTAACCCACGAAACAGGCATAGAAGCGGCGATACACAAGGTTGCTCGGGAGTCGCAGAGTGCCCAGTTTGTTGCTCAAAACCTGGTTAAAGGACAACCAGCCAGCGTATGCGTGTTCTCAACTGGATGCAAGGCGGTGGCGGTGTCGTTGAATAAACAGTTTGTAGCTTTGGGTTCGCCCCACGAAGAGTCCAGATACCTTGGGGGTGTTGTTCCTTTTGAGCATCCACTGAAACGTGCAGCGTTGAGTGCCGCCGAAAAGGTTGTATCGTCCCAGAAGGGGCTGCGGGGTTATGTTGGGGTAGACATGGTACTAACAAAGGATGAACCTGTTGTGGTGGAGGTTAACCCAAGGCTGACTGTTTCCTATATTGGGCTTAGCAAGGTGCTGAACTTTAATCCAGCCCAAGCATTAATCGAGGCGGTAACCAAACAAAAACGGCCCATGAACAATGAAACAACGGGTTATGCCTATTTTTCCAAAATAGAAACCCCATCTAACACAGAGTTTTTTGCCCAAACAGCAAACAACAAAAACCTTGTAGTGCCCCCGTTTCCATTTGAACAAAACAAACCAGCCTACGCGCTTGCATTGGGTACGTCAAACAGTTTAAGGGGTGCCCAGTCCAAGGTTACCAGAACAAAAAACAGTTTACTAAAACTTAGGGGCAGATAGCATGGTTAACGTTCTTGGGTTAGACATCGGCGGAGCAAACACTAAAGCCTCGTTTCTGACAACCAAGAACGGAACAGTGCAAGAACACAAAAATGTGCTGCAGTATTTTCCGGTATGGAAAAGCGGCAAAAATGGGCTTTCAACGGTTTTGCAGAAAATAAAACAGACATTAACAGGCTCAACATTATTGGATGCGGTCGCTGTTACAATAACCGCCGAGTTATCCGATGCGTACCAAACAAAAAAAGAAGGCATAAACCATGTTCTGGATGCGGTGTGCCAAGTTTTCGGTGAATCCAAGGTTTTGGTTTTGGATGTGGACGCAAACCTGTTACAGGTAAACCAAGCACGAACAGCACCGCTTAGGGTGTCGTCTGCTAATTGGGCAGCTACGGGTTGGATGGTTTCACAGTTGTTCAAAAACGGTGTAGTCATCGACGTTGGTAGCACCACCACAAGCATAATCCCCGTGGTGAACGGAAAGGTTGCGGCTTGGGGTAAAACGGATTTGGAGAAACTGCAAAACGGGGAACTTGTTTACACGGGTTCGCTGCGGACAAACGTTGCAGCAATCGTTAACGGTATCCCGATACGAGGTGTTATGGCGCGGGTTTCGTCGGAACTGTTTGCCCAGTCGGGCGATGTTCACCTGATTCTAGGAAATATAACAGAACAAGATTATACCGCGGAAACGGTTGATGGACGCGAAAAAACCAAAAACTCGGCATATGCAAGGCTGGCAAGGGTTGTTTGCGCAGATACAGACATGCTGTCAACACAGGAAATCGAGGAAATGGCGCAGTATGTTTACAGAAAACAAGTAGAACAAATCAGTGAAGGACTAAAACAGGTTTATTGCAGAACCAAAACTCACACCAAAGAACAGGTAGCCGTTGTCACTGGGTTTGGCAGAAACTTTCTTGCCAAAAAAGCTGCCCAAACTGTTGGGTTCACAAAAGTTGTTGACCTGCAACAGCTTCTGGGTTCTGAGGCTTGTGTTGTTTCGCCTTCTGTGGGTGTTGCGTTGCTGGCGGCAAGCCGTTTGGAGGGGAAAAATGTAGAATGGATGCAGTGTTAAAGGTCGGCGGGAGTTTAGCCGAAAAACCTGAATCATTAAAGGCGTTGTGCCAGCAGTTAATGGTGCTAGCAAAGAAATACAGAATCGTTGTTGTGCCGGGTGGCGGCACATTCGCTGACGCGATAAGAGAAATGGATAAAACTTTTGGGCTTTCGGATACAGTTGCCCACGAATTGGCGGTAAGGGCAATGGACCAATACGGGTTGCTGTTAGCAGATATTACCCCAAACTCGTGGATTTTTGATGATATAACTGAAGCTAAAAACGCGCCAAACAACATGTTGCCAATATTTTTGCCATCAAAACATGTGATAACCCAAGACCCGCTGCCGAACTCGTGGGATGTTACATCGGACAGCATAGCAGCGTATGTTGCGGGTTTGTTGCATTCAAAGATGCTGGTTTTGGTTACTAACGTGGATGGAGTTTACTGTGAAGACCCCAAACAAAACAAGGACACAACGTTAATTGACCAAATAACAGCCAAAGAACTGCAAAGTTGGAAACGGCGGACAAGTGTTGATAAGATGTTGCCAACGGTTCTTTTGCAAAACAGGTTAGATTGTTTTGTTGTTAACGGCAACTACCCTGAGCGGATACGGGCGGTTTTGGAAAACAGGAAAACTGTTTGCACACAAATCACAGTTTGTTGAGTTCAGAAACAAATGCTGCAACTTTTTGGCTTTCAAGCCTGCCAGCTACGCGGTCTTTCTTTTCACAAACTGCTCCGCGGACTCCGATAATGTCTGCGCCTAGACGGTGCACTCGTGGGATGTCTGTCTTATCTAAGGAACCCGCCAGCGCAACCAACAGTTGATAGCCGTGTGCCGAGTCCACGAACTGTTTTAGTTGAGCATCGTTTAGGAAAGTGAACAGATTACTTGTTTGGTTCTTAACCTTAACGTCAACCAAAACACCATCAGCCTTGGACTCAAACGCAACCATGGGAAGCTCAAGCGGGCTTACGCAGCCAACTGTTTGGTAGTCAGCATACCCAGACGCAATCGTTTTCAGGTTACGGTCATACTCCTTTACTGCGCGGACAACCTCGGTCATTAATACTGTTGCTTCTGGGGCGGTTTTTACTCCGAATAATCCGACTTTTACGTAGTCTACACCTGATACTGCTGCGCCTAACGCGGCAAGCGAAGCTGTTCCTGGAAGGTTTGGCATGTCGCCGATGGTTGCGCTTAGCTGAAGGTTTTTGGGGGTTACTTGTTTGATTTGCCTGATTACGTGTGGAAAGTTTGCGCCTAATGCGCCTTCTTTGGGGTTTTTAACGTCCAGTATGTCGGCTCCGCCTTTGATGCTTTCGATGGCTTCGGTTTGGTTTACCACACTGATTAGCAGCTTCAATAAAGGTCACTTGGTTGTTTTTCTTCTCATGTAGAGACCCTTATATTCTTTGAGTTTCAGCCCAAAAACTGTTCCAGAAACGGGTACAATCAACGAGTTTTGGGGTGTTCTAAAACGTGGACTTAAATGCAAATCAACAAAACTATGATTGATGTCTAATGAACACATTGATTCACATCGTTACAACTGGAAACATTTTGGGGAGAGTGTTAATTGTTGAGACCAGAAGATGAATCAGATTTTGATTACAAACTGAAAGGAAAAGCATGGAACGTTTACTGGCTTTTGCTAAAAAGTGGACGCCCCATGAGTGTGCGCGAAGTTGAACGCGAACTGCATTTTAGCAGCCCAAGCGTTGCCAACCACCACCTTGAACAGTTAAGCCAAATCGGTTTAGTCCAACGCCAAGAACTGGGCGGTAACTATGTATTGGTCAACGAGGTACGAATCGGTGTTCTAAGGCACTTTGTTAAACTTGGCAGGCTGATGTTTCCAAGATACTTCTTTTACGCGTTGTTTTCCTCTGCGTTCTATTTGACGTATCTGATGCTGTTTCTGGAAACGATTACACGGGAAAGCCTGTTCATTATTGTCTTTGGGGCAATTGTCTCGGTCATATTCTGGTATGAGGCAATAAGGTTCTGGCGGCTCAAACCGTTCTGACAAAAACGGGTGTTCCAGTTTCTGGAACAGCTTGTTCTAACGCGTGGGATAAAATATACTCCATACTGTAGGTGATAGTAGTGAACAAAAAATGCAAAAAGAAATCAAAAGAAAAACAATCACTTACGGCGTCGCAGCTGTGCTACTTGTTTCAGTGCTTGCAGCCGCAATCTACAATGTCGGAGTTCAGTTTAATCCCGCTAACCCGCTGTTTTCAGAACTTAAAACATTTTCAAGTTTTGAAGACATGCAAAACTTCATAACAACTAACATGGAAAAAGCCAACCAGAACCAAAACGTTTACGCTTTTGATGCACTCAAAGATGTCGGCACTCAAAGAAACACCCTTGATTCGCAGGAGTCTTTGGATGGTGCTCTTGCACCGACCGCGTCTGGTGATTACTCCTCAACTAACCTTCAGGTTGCAGGTGTCGACGAAGCAGACATCGTGAAATCTGACGGAGAATACCTGTATGTTATCGCGGATTCTACAGTTTACATAATAAAGGCGTATCCAGCAAATCAGGCAAGAATTGTTTCAAAGATTGCTTTAAACCAAACTTATGGTGCACAAATTTATGTTGTCGACAATAAACTGGTTGTTTTAACTGATCAAAGCTTCTATTACCTGTACCGCGAACCTCTAACAGTTGAAGGCACTTCTACTGAATCAAACAACGGCAGCAGTGTTCCACCAACAGAAACCAACGCGAGCACACCCACAGACGACAAGGACATGTTGATTGCACCTTACTACTATTACAGCAACGAGGTTGCCCTGAAGGTCTATGACATCACAGACAGAGTTAACCCAGTATTGTCAAGGACATTAACGCTTAACGGAACTTTGTCTGGTTCAAGGATGATTGGCGACTACGTTTACATGGTTACAAGCCAGTCTGCCACAGAACCAAACAGCAACAATGAAAACGGCTTTGATGTAGTCTTGCCCGTGATCGGCGGCGACTACGTTAAAAATGTTGAAGCAAACGAAATCCGCTACATCGATGTAGCAGACCAGTACTACTACTTGACCACAATCGTTGCAGTAAATGCTTTAGACGACGCAACAGCACCAACATACGAGTCTTTCTTGACCAGCCAAACAACAAACATGTATGTTTCACAAAATAACATGTATCTGGTTGCCCCAGACACCAACAACTGGTTGCTTCTAGGAGCAAGAGAAACATTTGAAGAATCAAAGCAAGAAACTTTGATTTACCGCGTGAAACTGGATCAACAAAACATGAATGTTGAGGCACAGGGCTCTGTTGAAGGCTTTGTTAACGACCAGTTCAGCATGGACGAATACAACGGATACTTCAGAATCGCAACAACAATCTGGATGAACAGTTGGACAGATGAAGGCTTTACAAGCGATTCCACAAACAACTTGTTTGTTTTGGACATGAACCTGAACACTGTTGGAAAACTTGAGAACCTTGCACAAGGCGAAAGCATCTACGCCACAAGGTTCATGGGCGATAAGGTCTACTTGGTAACCTTCCGACAAGTTGACCCATTCTTTGTAATCGACACCACAAATCCAACACAGCCAACAGTTTTAGGTTACCTGAAAATACCTGGATACTCAGGTTACCTGCACCCATATGATGCAACTCACATCATTGGAGTAGGTCAAGAGAACAGCACGTTGAAGCTTTCACTCTTTGATGTCACTGATTACTCGAACCCAGTTGAAGTAGCAAAATATGTAGTAGAAGCCGATTGGTCAGACTCTCAGGCATTGTGGGACCACAAAGCGTTCCTGTTTGAGAAATCAAAGAATCTGCTAGCACTGCCAGTTACAAAGAACGAATACGGCACAATCATACGCGTTGACCGCGACCCCGAAGAAGGCATTAAAGAAGAATCTATTCAAGATAACGGTTCATACTTCCAAGGCGCATACGTTTTCACAATAACAGAACAAGGATTCACACTAAGAGGCGAAATCACACACCACACACAAGCCGACCAATACCAGTGGGATGCAACAATCAACAGGATACTCTACATCGAAGACGTTCTTTACACAGTCTCAGACCAAATGGTGAAACTGAACAGCTTAGAAAGCTTGGCTCCGCTTACGGAAATCCAACTTTCCTAAGCTTCCCCAATTTTTGTTTTTTTTTTTCATAGAATTTTTCAGCA
>JBAZEV010000078.1:0-7593 GCA_041653695.1 Bathyarchaeia archaeon | reverse complement strand
TTTGATGCAAAATATTTTCCCGTTCTTGTTCCGCCCTCAAGTGTTTCAAATGTTTTTTCTGTTCCTTGTATTGCCTTTTCAACTTTTTTTCCAAACACCGCTTCCTTTCCCGCCTTCAACGCCTTCAATAGAAACGGAACTTTCTTCACTATTGTCGCTGGTGCAATGTAGGTAAGTGGGTCAAACGCTATATCCAATGCGATACCAGCAATCATTCCCGGTATTCCCTTGTCTCCCAACGCATCATCATCGGTAAATGATTGTCGTGTCTTTACTCCTTCGGAAAATGATTTTCCTTTTAATAGACCCACAACTCCATATTGTGCGGCATTTAACACGTCGAAAATGTCTGAAATAAACCCACCAGAAAATATCTCTTTCGGTTTCTCTCCTTCTTGTGCTTTTAACAACGAATCTGCTTGTTTTTGTAGACCGCTTTGCGTAGCGAGATTGTATAACCCAGACGATGACGTTAGGTTTTTATTTGAAACTGTTATCGGTTTTGGCGGTGTTATTGCCTTATTGCTTACGTTTCCAGTTTCGATATACCCTCGTACTATGTTTTGTATATCGTTTGGCATGTTTTATTGGAATAGACTAGAGAAGAAACTGCTTGCTGTTGAACCAACCTTACCAACAACAGTACCAACGCTTGAGTCATCTATTTCTTTCTGTTTGTATCCTCTGCTTTTCAGAGCGCTTCTAATATCTGCCCCACTTAATATACCTCCCATAGATAGTTCCTGTATATCTTTTTCTACTTCTGATAATGCAACGTCAACTTTTTTATTTTGTTCTTCGGTCTGTTTATCATATTCAGACTTTATTGCACTTGCTCTTTCGCTTAGTTTTTGTAATAGCTTCTGGTCTACTTGGATTCCACTGTTTTCCGATGTAGCCGCCGCATCTCTAGCCGCCTGAAGAGGACTCGCTCCATTCGCAATACTCTGCAAAATTACATCATCAAAACTTGTTTCTCCAGCAATAACACCACTAGATTCTCCAGCGAGTCTTGCTTCTCTTGCTCTATCAAGTGCGCCCACATACGGTGCCGCCCTCTTTAGGTTTTCCTCGTAAGGAAGGTTAAAGTCAATGACGCTCGAACTCCCGCCATTCTTCGCCACCTCCAAGAAAAGTTCAGTGTTGTTTTTTGCGTCAGTTTGTTTTTGTTTCAGTTGTGCTTCTTTCTCGTCTGCGTCTGCTTTTATTTGTTCCGCATATTTACTTTCCTCTCCGGTGAGAATGTCCTTGTTTATCTCGTAGAACGTTTTAAGGTTGTCTATTTCCTGTTGTGTGGATTGAAACTCGTTTTGCAACACCTGACTTATTCTGTTTTGTGCGAGTTCAAGGTTTCCTCTAAGCGCGTTTCCATACGCTTCCAACACACCAACTTCCGAAGCATAGGTTCGTGCCGCCCGTTCTCTTTCTATGTCCTGAAATGGTTTTGCGACATTAAGTCCTTCTATTGATTTTACGCTCGCTTCATATTCAGCGAGTTTGCTTGCGATAGCCAACTGATTTTCCTGTAGTTTTTTTGTGTTTTCGTCAACTCCCGCTTCTTGTTCGAGTTGTGTTTTCCTGGTACCTATTCCAAGCAATTTTGAAGAAGCGTCTTTCAACTTATCAAATATAGACGATTGTTCTTGTTCTGCCGTTGCAAGTGCTTGTGGTTTGTCTGTGGTTTGTGATTGTTTTAATTGTGAGGTTATTGAATCAAGGGTAGATTTCACGCCAGCGAGTATTGCGTCGGAACCACTCAATCCGTTCATAGACTGTGGAAAAGACAACGAGGAGTTTTCACCTTGCGTTGGTGCCTGTAGCGTACTCGGAACATTTGCCGGAGTAAAAGAAAGTCCATATCTTCCCGCAACGTCAGAGGCGACTCTATTTGATTCTTCCAATACTTTTTGTGTGTCTAGTGCCATATTATTATATTATACCATTATTTTTAATCCGTGTTTACTGTTGGAACTTCATAGAAGTTATAATAAATCCTAAAGTTCTGAACATCTGCCTGAAAAACGCTTACACTATCCCTTTTTAAGTATATCTGTATCTTGTCGTTTGGGACTATTCCAGTAAGGTCTTCGGAGTATGTTATATAGTCTCCGTTGTTTGAACGAACCGTTCCAACCGCTATGTCGTTCTTATATATTCTTCCAGAAACAAACCCATCAGACGCATCGCTTCTCATGTCAAATTTCACCCGTATCGTTCCATACACATGAACCGTCATTTCCTTTTTCTTTTCGTATGTGAGCGACGTACTGTAGCGTTCTGTGTTTGCAGATTGTTTCAAATCGTCAGAAGCGGTAACGACAACGGGATACCCCCATGTTGCGTCTCCTCTCAAAAACTTTGCGGTATCGTTTGGTGCCTTCGGTACGTATCCGTGTTTTGATGTTGAAACGTCTCCTGTGGTAATATCAGTGAATACAACGTTGGAATCATCAACCGATGTATCGGGAACACCAGAAAGATTTGCATACGGTATCTTTTTCGTGTCGGTACCCATGTGTACATGGTCTTCAAACACTCGCTTCAGGTTATCTATTTCGTTTTTTAATCCTTCATTGTCCATATATTCGTATTTCTTTTAAGTGGGTTGCATTACTGTTTGTGTCTATGAGACCCCTAAACTGTATGTTTACCAAATCGGGAATTGTTTTCTGTATTTTGCACGTAAGTTTATTTGCGTGTGTTGAATAATTTACCTCACCAATATCCGTCCATGACGCACTCGGATTCGTTCTATATTGCACCTTGACACCACCTCTTGTGGTAAGTGGCTTGTATAGAACAACCTCCGTTTCTCCTATTGTTGCCGTTTCATACTCGGAACCGATAGAGTATACGCCAGTATCTGCATATGCCGTGTAGGCGAGTGTTGCACTGTTTGGATATGATGTCTTGTCTATTCCATATGTAGTGTTGAGTTGCCACCCAAGAATATAGTTTGTGTCGTCTATGGCGAAAAGTCCTCCGGTAGTAAGATATGGAGACGCACCATCTGCAAGTTCTCCGTTTGAAGAAAACGCATCAACGATAAGCGTTCCTTTTATAATGTCATAAGAAAATACTCCAAAGTTTGTGGCAAATTTAATTTTGTTGTTCTGAAATATAAGTCCTCCGTGTTGTGGTATCGCGTACGAACCATATCCACCCTTATAGTCAATCACATACCCAGGAATCTCCATTATCAGTTTTGCCGTAGAACCGTTTGTTGCGTTGATGCTCGTAACGCCAGTATTTGTAGAGCGGGAAGAAATGTAAAAGAGAATGTTATTTATTGTCTTTCCACACCTAACAGATGCGCCAGCATCTATAGGCAAATCATATGTCGCAGAACTTCTGTCCCATGTGTAAATTCCGTTGTTCGTCATTAACATAAGCAACGAACCAAGGTCTGCAATGTCTTGTATTACTGTTCCAGTGGGAAGCGTAAGTCCAACATCTGTTCGTGTGAATGATGCTCCAGTTCCAGGAGCAAACGTTGTGTTTTCGGTAATTATTCCGACAACATTTCCTCTCCCAAAATAAAGTTTACCGTCAGCAGACGCAAACATAGGAACGTTTGTAGTGGAATATGACGTAGAAAAAGTTGTGAACGCATTTGACCACGTTGCGTTATCGTCAAACGCATCTACGTTTGCCGCGTGAGTAACTATGTGAAACCCTTTCCAATATGCGGCTCCAAGTATTGCACCAGCACCGAAGCCAGTAAGGTCGGTCCACGTTGTTGCGTCGGTACTCTTTGCAATCTGCAAATCACACACGGCTAAATAGTTTGTAGTACCCCTCGTAAACCACAACGCAAGTTTCGTCATTACCGTTCCAGATACCTTTTGTGGTTTTGGATTTGGTCGCGCTACTCCAGAAAGATAGTCAACATCCATTCCAACCATTTTAGGAAATAACCCAAGCGGAGAGTTTGATATTCCCTCGTTCCAATTTTTAATTGTTATTAGCGGTTTCTTCATTTAAGTATCTTTTCAAGTATATACGGTGCAATTATGCCTATAATAATTATCGCCCCACTCCAAATTGCTAGTTTATTTTCTATCTTATCAACCTTTTCCTGGATGTGCGGGAGATGGTTTGTCATAATTTTATCTACTTTCTCACTCATATCCTTATACTGTTCTTCCAACCTTATTATTCTGTCGTGGTCTTGTTCCATATTAAAATATCATTACTTTTGGTATAAAAGAGTCAATCGCTGGCTTGAAAGCAGCCGCCCAGATTACCATATCGTTGCTTCCACTTCCAGAATCCCACCCGGTGTTTACTGAGCCAGCGGTTGTTGTTGACTTATATGCTCCAGCACCTCGACAATACAAACTTTGTAACTGGTTATATGCTGACGTTTCACTATACTTTACGGAAACCGTCATATTGTTTCCTCCTACAACATTAAATATCCAACAGTTGTCAACCGTTGTGGTAAGTGCTTTAGTAATGCTGGAAGTTCCTCCAGAATTATTTGCAGAACCACTAACATTTATTGGGTCTGTTTGTGTTACGCCACTAAATGAAGATGCGCCGACAACGCAATCGGTATCTGCCTGTAACCCACTAAACGAGGCAGAAACATCATTTGCTCCAGTTGCTGGATTTATCAAATAAAATAAATAAACGCGTATTGTTCCACTTGAGTCAACCGCACCAAGAGAAGTCATTGAAACCCCATTATATGTTACTCCAGAACACGTCGGTGTTCCGCTGGGAGCACGCATAGTTACACCAACAAATAAAATTAAATTTGAACCAGTACACGTATGGCTGAAAGTTATTGGAGATGTGTTTGTGTTCTTTCCGTAAGAACTAGTGTCAAATGCTATAGCCATATTATGGTAATTGACAACTTACTGTAACCTGAAGACCTTTTGTGCCAGTTCCCGCTCCGTCTACATCTATACGAATCACGTCGCCAGTAGCCAAATCGTCATTTGATGAGTTTATAACCGCCGGCGTTGTTGCGTCTTTAGAATCGTATTCTGTGGCGTCTATTGTGAGTGCTGTTGACAGAACATCAACATAAGTAAAGTCCGATGTTGCGTTTGCCTGTCGTCCTCTCGTAATCATTACGGTTGGTGCTCCAGAAGAAGAAGTTACGATAACCTGTGCCGCCACTCCTATAATATTCATTCCATTCAGTTCTGCTGGTATTCGTATATATGCCTTTCCGTCTCCTATTGCAAGTGCCGTTGCTCCGTCAAGAACCTGTATTGAAATATTTTTTACACCAAGATTTGAGCCAGCAAGTGAGTCTGGTGTAACCGCTCTCGTGTCGTCGGTTCCCGTATTTACTTCTGACGCAATCGCAAGTTCTACCTTTCCTTTTGCCGTGGTGCTTGCGTCGGTAACGGAAGAATCTGCATTTCCAGCACCAGTAGAAATTTTAGCGTCAACAGCAGTTTTTACCGCCTTCTGACTTGGATAGAATGTATCAGAGTTATCCGTTAAATCTGTTTTTTTATTTGACGCGTCTTCCTTCCCACTTATATCCAGTGTGTTCGTAACAACTGGATTTGCTGGGTCTGTACTGTTAACGCTTATTCCAGTTCCTGCAACAACCGACTGTACGACGCCATCGTTTCCAGCGGGACCCTGTGAACCAGTAGCACCAGTTGCACCCTTATAGTTTTTCCATAAGCCAACAAAATCGCTTGCCTGTGGCGTAGGTATTTCTGTTGCACTACTCTTTATCGCTATATAATCCAACGCAGAGTTGAATGTCATTGTAAAACCAGTGCCACTATCGTCCGAGGCGTATGCAATATATACATATGCGTTGTCTCCGTTTGCACCAGCACTTCCTGTTGCACCAGTGGCACCCTTATAGTTCTTCCAAAGTCCAGTAAAGTCTGATGCCTGTGGAGACACAATCTGCGTAGTTGTGGTTTTTATCGCAATATAATTTAGTGCGGCATTGAATGTTGTTGTGAAGTCGGTGCCGCTATCATCAGACGCATACGCTATGTAAACAAAAGCATCTTCTCCATCGTTTCCAGCTGGTCCTGTCGCTCCAGTGGCACCAGTATCTCCTTTTAGTTCTGTTTTCAGAGCTTTCTTTGTGGTACCAGATACCGCCATTGACGTATCGGAAACATCAACAACAACAACGAGGTCGTTATCTGCAACTGGTGTTAGAGAATCTAATTCTGATATTTTTGTATCTGCCATAGTTTAGTTCTTTGTTTCGTATGAGTACGACGCTGTGTTTTTTGATTGATTTGAATAATCAGACATTCCTTGTTCTAGTAATATTCCGCCACCGTCTTCTTTCAGTATTTTGAATAAATCTTCACTCAATAAAAAATATTTCCTTGACCTATTCGTGTAGGAATAACTTGCTGTGTTTTTTGATTCAAAATTCCAACTAGACATACGATGATTTTCTCGGGTTCATTCTTGGGTGTTTCGTCTCCCGTCTTCGATAAAAGTCTTCGAGGTCCACCCGTAAACCCGCTATCTCTCCCTTCAATATGTTTGCCTTGTCGTACATCTGCTTTGCTAAAGCGAAATCAAACGACGGTCCCTTTGAAAGGAAGTCGTGAAATTGCTCTTCAAATCCTGGTTCTATCGCCGCATCGCTTTTCGTAAACTCGGTAACTTGTCTTGAAACGAACAACCGAAGTCCGCTTGCGAGCGTTACAAAGCTCGATGTCGGTTTCGGATGTATGATTACCGAATATCCCTCAACGTCCCAGTAAAGTGGGAGTCCCGCGTCTTCGTTATCTAATCCATTCTGAAAATACTTTTTATCTTTTCTTTCAAGCGTTTGCCATTCTCCATTTGTATCAAGCACCTCAACCCTTTCAACTGACAATGCAGTGGTGGGAATTGAGTAGTCTCTTTGGTTTGCAACGAGTGTTGTTTTCGCTCTCGGAAGCGTTGTAGAGTTCTTGTCGTCAAATTGCCACGTATTCTGTGCTTTCCAAATCCACAACGCAACACGAAGATACCACTTGTTTATAAGCCGAAGTTTGTCTGCAAGCGGAAAACTGGTACTGTCGGTACCAAGCGTATAATCAATGTCCTCTACGATTGACGGTTTCTCTGTTATGCTAGAAAGCGATGCTGTACTTAGTATGCTCATACTGTATATTATAACACATTTTTTTACTCATCTTCTCCGTGTTCCGTTCTTGTTCGTTCTAAAAACGCAAGGAAACTTCTCTTATCCTGAATATCTCTCTGTATCTTTCCAAGTGCCAACTCAATCTCGCTCTTTCCTGTTTTTGCGAGAATAATCTTTTGCGACAGATACCGTTCCATTATCTCGTATGTGTAGATGTTTTCTGTGGTTCCAGAAATCATCTCTTCAAGTATTTGTTTTTTTGTTTTCATTGTAGTATTTCAATATATTTCGACCTTAGTGTTTTCCAACTCATTTCGTCTGCAATCTTATTTGATAAATCTGAATACTTCGAGATGTCTTTATGCGCCCACTTCTCAACTGTCTTTGCTATGTCTTTTGGGTCAAGTATCGCCATTTCAACATTTCTATTTATGAATATGTCAACCTTCTCCTTTATCGGTATAAGCAATTCTTTCGGGAGGAACTTATTTTGTGGTTTCATATCGGTC
>JBAZEV010000077.1:0-7595 GCA_041653695.1 Bathyarchaeia archaeon | reverse complement strand
AACCAACTTGAACAGCCAGTTACTGGAAACAATTAACCAAACAGGAAAAGCGTTCCTGAGCCACACTACGTTGAAGGGAAAGTATGTAATCCGTTTTTGTATCGCCCAAAGAACAACCCAAGAAGAACACGTCAAACGAACATGGAAACTAGTAACCGAAAAAGCTGAGGAACTGCTAAAACAGCAGTAACCTTTAGTCTTTTTTGTTCATCTCAGACCGCTTCGCGTGTATAGCAGCCACGGTTTTGGCGACATTTTTTTCGTCAACCAGCAGGATAATTTGTGAAGTATGCGGCGCAAAGATACCCCGTTTGATGTTGATGTTTGGTATCGCACCAATAGCAATCGAGGCAACACCCGACGAGTACTTCATGCCGTCACCAACAAGGGTAACAACGCCCACGCTATACTCAACAGAAAGGTCTTCGTCAAATCCTTTAAGCCGTTCCTGATTTTTTCGCAGAAAATCAGAATCCAAAAACAGGAAATCGCGGATTCTTTTCCCAGTTTCCAATGTTTCGGTTCCTAAATCCAAGAAATCGTTACGGTTCTCCCAGATTCTCAAAGCATCCTCAAACGACCTACTGTTTTTGTCGTCCATCGTCAATATTGCGCACCCAGATTTTCCGGTAACACATTTCACGGTTTGCTGAACCGTGTTTTCGAAATGAATCAACGTATAATCTTCGCGGTTGCTTATCGACATGACCTTAATTGGTTGCTTAAACTGTTTCGCAATCGAAATGGCGTCGCCTTGAACAATCTTCATGCCCATTTTGGATGCTTTATGTGCCTCGTTGTAGGTAAGTGAGACAAGTTGCTCGGTTGTTTGTCCTTTAACCATACGGGGGTCAGCGCTTTGAACAGGCATCTCTTTGACTAGAACGGTTTCAACCTTGTATTTGCGTTTCAGCAGACACGAAACAAAAACCGCTGAAAGGTCAGAGCCGCCTCGTCCAAGTAATGTTTCCAGACCGTCACTGGTTATGCCAAGAAAACCGCCTAATACAACGGTTTTTCCGCCCTCAAGCAACTCGACTATGTTGTTGGTTTTGTTTTTGCTTAACTCGTAGTTGGGGGTGGCGTTTTCGAAATTGTCGTCAGTTATGATGGGCCAGTTATCTTTTGTGACGTGACATGAATCAAAACCGTTACTCCGCAAAATGTAGTCCATCAAAACAGAGGTAGGCAACTCGCCGCCGTCGGTGAGAACTTTTGCTTTAACGGTTCCATGAAAACGTTTGTTGATTAAAGCCACAGAATTCTTCAGTTGGTGGCGGTAGCTCTGCAGTTCATCAAGGGCTTGTTGCAGATACTCGCCTTTGACGTATTGTCTGGCTAGGCGGTCATAAACATCAAAGATGGAATCAAACGAAAAATGTTCAGATTGCGTACAGGATTCGCCGATTTCGATGAGTTTATCGGTGAAACCGTTAACGGCAGAAAAAACAACAATAGGCCCTAAACCATTTTGAGTTTTAAGAGCAGCCACACAATCAAGTATAGCGTGAATGTTGCTGCCCTCAGCATCTAGCAGACTGCCACCAAACTTTGCAACCGAAAGCATTCTGATTTCGTTCACCTTCTCATGATATATGTTAGAAAGGAAAAACTACACGCTTTAAACTTTTTCACTACCCGAAACATGAAACAAGCTTACTTATCAGCCACGATTTTGTATGCCAACCCCGAAAACATGGCAACATCCTTGTCATCTTTTTTAACAACGACACTG
Organism: Bathyarchaeia archaeon; assembly: GCA_041653695.1. Lineage (GTDB taxonomy): Archaea > Thermoproteota > Bathyarchaeia > Bathyarchaeales > Bathyarchaeaceae > Bathyarchaeum. The sequence continues at coordinate 5,860 of JBAZEV010000077.1, read as the reverse complement.
CACAGCGCCAAAGTTTTCCCATCCGAAACCGTTGTAGCCTCAGCCACCAAAACATCCCCCTCTGTGCTGGGTCTAAGAAAGTTAATGCTCACCTGAACAGCAACTGCATGTTTGTCACCAAAGTTTACGGCTTCAGCAAAAGCACAATCAGCCAACGCAAAAACTACGCCACCATGAGTAAAACCTACAGCGTTCATGTGCTCTTTTGCAAGTTTAAGCGACAGCTTTGCGTAACCGTCTTTGGTTTCGTGAACTTTGATGCCTAAAAGTTGTCGGAAGTAGTCGTTTCCCTTCATTGTTTTTCACTTTTTAGAATGTTGGTACGAACGTAGCGGTCCAGTTTACGCAACAGCGAAGATATCCCATGAGGCAGGAAAACAACCACGATAACCAGAAAGATACCTAACCCAACCAACCGTATCGAGGGCCCAACGTTGCTTACTGCAGGAAACAGGCCACCCAGAGCAGAATTCAGGAACGGGTCAACCGCTGGAAGAACGTTGTCAATAAAAACCATTATTATGGAACCCAGTATAGGCCCTTCAATTGTGCCAAGACCACCTATCACAGACATCATCAAAGGCTTAAACGAGTTATCAGCCGAAAAAACCAAGACATTGATGTACCGCAGAAAATGGGCGTAAATGGCACCAGATAAACCAGCAAAGAATGTGCTTAACACAAACGCGTATAGTTTGTATTTGGCGGTGTTTATACCAATCATACTAGCCTCAACGGCATTCTGGTGTATAGCACGAAACGCCAAACCCATTTTTGATTGCATAATATAATAGATTACAGCCACAGAAACTATGCTGATGAAAACAGCAAAATAGTAAAACGGCAACCGTTCAGAAAACAGCAACGCAGGCGTCCGAAAACCAAGAATTGCGTGGGTGTAATCGTCAAAGTGGCTAAACAACGTTTCAGTAATAATCGCAAAACCAAAAGTAACCATAGCCAAGAACCATGCTTTGAGCCGCACACAGGTTATGCCAATCAATAAACCGATTCCCGCTGAAACTGCACCCGCAATGAAGATACCAAATATCGGGGGCACACCCAGATTTATCGCAAGCAACGATGAAGTAAACCCGCCGATACCCAAAAACGCTGCGTGTCCAAGTGAACCCTGCCCAGAACTTGCCAGCAGATTCCAGCTTGACGCATAAATGGTGAAGATTACAATTAACGTTAAAACCTGAAGCATGTAATTGTCGCTAAATACCAGAGGGCAAACCAACGCAACCGCGATTGCAATAAGGGCTAATCTGCCTTTTGTTGTTTGAAAAAGTTTGAGAACATTCTCTTTAGTAAGCATATCAGTGAACATTTAGTCGCCCTTCTCCCCAAAAAGTCCTTTTGGCCTAACTATTAGAACAATAATCAGAAGCGAAAACGCAATGGCATCACGCCAGATACCACCCAATACGAGTACCGCAGTTTGTTCTGCAAGTCCATACAAAAGCCCACCAACGATGGCTCCCGGTATGCTTCCGAGTCCACCCAAAATTATGATGGCAAAGGCTTTGATTGTTGGTAATGCTCCAATGAATGGATTAAAAGGAAAGATTATGCCGTAAAGTGAGCCCGCTGCACCAGCTAATGCGGCACCTAACACAAACGTAAAGATGTAAATGTGTTCAATATTTATACCCATCAACATTGAGGCTTGGCTTTTTTGGCTAGTTGCCCGCATTGCCATGCCAATCTTGGTTTTCTTGATTAAAAACAGCAACCCAACAAGTATAGCAACCACGAAACCCAACGCAATTAACCAATCATAACTTAAGGATATGTCACCTATTTTCACGCTCATGTTCTGGAATGGACTGGAAAGCCACTTAGGGCCTTCACCCCAAACTAAAACAGCAAAGTTGTCAAAAATGAGAATCAAACCAAGGCTCACAAAGATTTCGTTAAGTTTATCGGAACCTAAAACCCGCCTGAACGCTAACCGTTCAACACCAAACCCAACCAAAGCAACAACGCCCATAGACACGAAAACGGACAGATACACGTTCAAGCCGAACGCGGTGCTAACCGAGTAACTTACATAGGCACCTATCATCAAAAGTTCGCCATGGGCAAAGTTTACCAGTTTCATTACACCAAAAATTAGATTCAACCCAGTAGCAAGCAAAACGTATATGCAACCTATGGCAAGGCCCCATATTAGAATTGAAGTCAGAGCAGTGGCATCAATCATGTGTGTTTCAACCGTGCATGTGGGTATTATAGTTTACAGCAAATATCTGTTATAAGCCTAATTCAAAAAGAGAACAAAAGATAAAGAAAAAAAGGATATTTGGAAGTTCCGTTTGACGTTTAAGGTCAAGCTTATGGACTTCCTGGTTCGTAATTGGGGGGAAACACGAACTCTGCTTGCTGAATCACGCCCACTATTGGAGCAGATTCAGGCCACACTAGCATTGGTCTGCATTCGCCGATCTCTGCATCGTAGTATAGTTGTTCCACAAAAGTGAATGGCGCAATCTCATGATAATCGTCAGCGGTTATGCCGAACTCGATTTTACCTGTATTGGTCATGATTAACATCTGATCCATATTACATGATTCTAATGCGTCTCTGACTGCACTTTTGTCTAATGTTCCAGCACGTTCAATGGCGTCTTTGACTAGGTAAAATGCGTCGTAGGTATCAGCACCCATCATTCCAGGTACTTGACCATACTCTTCGTCGTATTTTGCAACATAGGTATCCATCGCAGGCAAGTAGAATGGTGGACCAGCATAGGATGCAAACTTTGATTCCAGTAGTTGGTAATCGCCTGATTGTCCTAGTGCAGTGTAGAATTCGGGTTCTTCACAACATTCAACTGCTATGTAAACGCTGTTTAATCCAACATCGTTTTGTCCTTGTCTGTAAATTGTAGCAGTGTTTGCTGTGAAATCTACGACATACACGGCATCAGGTTTAGCAGCTTTGATTTTTGTCAGTTCAGTTTGGAATGTTGTTGCACTTGTTTGGTAGCTTTCTTCAGCCACGACATCTATGGGCAGATTTGCATCGTTGATGTAGAATTCGGTTGCTTCCCAGACGCCTCGTCCGTATGCATCGTCTCGGTACAAGACTGCAAGCCTCAGATTTCGTGTAAGACCATATTCACTCTCTAGAAGAGGCTTCATGGCTTCTGCGAAGAAGTAGGCAACAGTCTTTGAGTAGTGGTATGTGGTTGTACAGTAGTGGAACATGTAACTCATGCCTTCTGAATCACTAATGTATGATGGGTTATCTGTTGGCAGAAAACCTCGTCGTGTTACAAGATGTGTTGAAGCGCCTGTTATTATGAAAGGAACTTTTTGTTCGATTGCATATACTTGACCAGCAAGAGTAGCGCTGCTTCCGAAGCCTCCAATAAGCAGGTCAACACCTTGGTCGACAACACGGGTGACCTCGCTTATTGCTGCGTCAGGATTAGCGTTTTGTGTGTTGGCAATTACGATTTCAACGGGTAACTTTTTACCCAAAGATTCAACGTAAATTCCACCTTCAGCGTTTATTTCATCAGCAGCCATGTTAGCGGCGCGGTCCATGTCTTGTCCAACGGTAATTCCAAGGGGGGCAACAAGGCCAATAGTAATTTTGGTGGGTTCGTTTGTGGGTGAGGAGGGGTTACTTAGTAGTACCCATGCACCAGCGGATCCAGCGATAATTATTACGATAACGACTGCGGCAAGTAGTTTAGTATTCACCATCTTATTTTCCTCTAAATCTGTTATTATTGAAATCAAATTGTTAATAAAATTAACCCAACTAAACCTGTTGTCTGCCAAGGTTGAAGGCTTTAAGGTTCAGGTTAACATATTTTTCTTTAATGTTGCTTGCGATTGCCTTCTGTAAAGACTCAGGTTTAACGATGTTATCTGGAATAGCAGAAAGCGCTCCAATAAGAACAGTGTTGACCACAAGGATGTTTCCCAGTTTAGTGGCAATTCCCAGTCCGTCGACTTCGTGAACAGTTTTTGCGCGTTCATGTATCATGCGTAGAATCTGTGCATCATCCAAACTAGAGCAGCCAACACCCAAAGTACTAGGAGGAATATATTTCGTGTTCACGATAACAGTCCCATCTGGGCGCAGCATCGGCAGAACCCGTGCAGCCTCAAGCATTTCAAAACCCAAAATAATGTCCGCAGTTCCAGTTTCAATCAACGGAGCAGAAACCTTTTCGCCAACACGCACATGCGCAACAATTGAACCCCCACGCTGAGCCATCCCGTGAACCTCTGCTTTCGCAACATCCCAACCATCAAGAAGTGCGGCTTCACAAAAGATGTCACTTGCTACAACGATACCTTGCCCGCCGATACCTGAAAAAATAATGTTCAAAACCATTCTACTCTTTGCTCCTTATCAAATCAAAAGGACAAATCTGCTCACACACACCACACCCGTAACAGAGGGTTGGGTCGATTTCGGCGCGGTCAGAAGATATCGAAATTGCTGGACAACCAAACTGTTCAACGCACACACCACAAGCGGTACAATCCTCCAATACTTCGCGTCGTGGTCCCCGCTTAACCAACAAAGGACAAGGTCGCCGAGAAATTATAACAGAAGGACCATTGTAATCCAAGATTTCACGTATTACTTTGCGGGTGGCTTCAACATCATACGGGTCAACAATTTCCACTTTTTCGATTCCCAAACTTTTAGCAACATCAGCCAATTCGATTATCTTTGTTTGTTCACCTAACGCGTTTTTGCCAGACCCAGGAGTGGGTTGGTGTCCGGTCATTGCAACGGTGCTGTTGTCAAGTATGATTACGCAGACATTCGATTTGTTGTATGCAATGTTCAGTAAACCAGGCATACCGCCATGGAAAAAAGTTGAATCGCCGATTACCGCAAAAACCTTGTCTTTAACACCTGCGTGAACCATGCCTGCTGCTTGTGAGATTCCAGCACCCATGCAAAGGCAACTGTGAACGGTTTCTATTGGGGGCATTAAACCTAACGTGTAGCAGCCGATGTCGCCTGTTACGATTTTGTCGGTTGTTTTGCCTTTAAGGCTTAACGCGTTTTCGGGACACCATTGAACACAAACGGGTTCGCCGCCACATGTGTCGCAGATTATGGGCTTTAACGTGGTTGGGTGCAGTGTTATTGTGCCGTATCTGCAGGCTTGTATGCACCAGCCGCATCCGATGCATTTTGTTTCGTCAACGGTTATGGTTTTATCGTCTGGCGATTGACGTAAAGCATCTTTAGGGCACGCCGAAACGCATAGGGCGTCTTCACAGGTTCTGCATGCCATCGCCATATGAGACATACTGTCAAGCCGAACTGCCCGTATACGGGATTTCACGGGGTTGTAGGTTGATTCTTTTTCCAGCGAACAAACATACTCACAAACGATGCAGCCGTTGCATTTTATGGGGTTACAGTTAACAAATTGGTTAACCGTGTTCAAGGCATAATAGAAAGCGCGGTGTGGACATCCTGGACAAAGCACAGGAGGACGGGACGGCAAATCTAGACTGTTTTGTTGTTCAGTTTTTTTGCATAACCCCAAATCTACGAAGGCGTCTCTAAGTAATTCTGGAGTGTATTCGCCAAGTTCGTCCAGTTTGGTGTTGTTTTTTCCAAAAATGTTGGGGTGCAAAAGGGCGATGTTTTTTTCGATGTAAGGTTTTAGTTCCTCGATTACGATTATTGTTTTGACTTTGGAAGCAAATGTTTTGAATAGTTCCTTTGGAAAAGGGGACACAAAACCTAGTTTCAACCAAGAAAACTGGTTAGTATCCAACACAGAACGCGCATAATAATATCCGATTCCGCTGCCGACAATTCCGATTTCTTTTTTGTTATCTTCAACACTGTTGAATCTGGATT
>JBAZEV010000076.1:0-7817 GCA_041653695.1 Bathyarchaeia archaeon | reverse complement strand
TAACGAAAAAATGTTTGGATTTCTAACTAGAAATCACAAAAAATCAGGGGATACATGGAACCCGCTGGGCGGTAAGTGTCTGCATAGTTGCCGTTACTGTTGGGTTGAAAAACTGAAAGTCATGTTTCCAGGTGTGAAAGCGAAGTATAGCGGTGCACCCCGACTTACCAAAGCTTGGTTTGCTGAAATCAAAACATTCACTAAAGAGGATTTCGTGTTTGTCTGCGACTGCACCGACCTATTTGGGCACTGGGTTCCAACCGAGCTAATCCAGCAAATCCTCGACGCCATCAAAGCCAGCCCCGCCAAGTTTCTGCTCCTAACAAAGAATCCACAACGTTACCAAGAATTAATCAGCATCGGCACACACATTCCCCTGAACTGTGTTTTAGGATGCACCGTTGAAAGCGACATATCACACTTGTTAAGCGGGCAACCTGAATCAGAACGGTTGAAAATAATGAGGGAACTGTCCATGATGGGTTATCCAGTGATGCTCTCCATTGAGCCAGTTATGAAGTTTAACCCTGTGGTTTTTCCCCTTTTGATTGCGTTAGTAAAGCCAAAGTTTGTTGCATGCGGCTATGATAATTATGGAAACAATTTGCCAGAACCAACATTGAATGAAACTTTGGCATTAATTGACCTCTTGGAAAAGAGCGGAATTGTTGTTCACAAAAAATCGATTAGAAAAGCTTGGTTTGAAAAACAATCGGGGGAGGCTGTTTAGTTGCTTTCAAGGTCATGCGATGGCTGCGAATTATTGCAGAAATGCAAGATTCGTTTTGAAGGCGTGAAGCAAGGCGAACTGGTTTTTTGCCCCGATGGAACATCTCATCTTGTAGATTCTGGTTCACTGGAGGCTTTGCCATGATGCCTTTACGGAAATGCAAACATTGCGGTTTAGAAGCCCACACTAAAAAAGAGTTGGAAGCTTTCAAGAAGGACAAGAAAGGCTTGTATGGCAGAACTAACGTGTGTAAAAAATGCGCTTGCCAAAGTCATTCTGTTAAGGTTCCTGAGTGGCATCAACGCGGGTTCGGCATAGTGCACCCATCGGTTTTGGAGGCTTGGCTAAAAAGTTGACCCAGCAAACACAGACGCCGCTCAGCCAATTTGACTTCCACTTAACCAGCAAAGACGAACAAACCTTGAAAGCGTTCCATGCCCTGCTAAAACTAGACGGCATAACCGAGTTTTCAAGCGACAACTTCAGGCGTTATGGCTTAGACCGCTTCATAAAAGACCCCCAGCACGGCGTCGGCTGCTTCTTTGGCAAACTCGTAAAGAACAGGTTAGTTGAACAAGTCGGATACAAACCAAGCGACCTAGCCAGCAACCATTCACGCACAATAAAAACGTACAGGTGGACCGAAAAATGATTGCGCCACAAAAAAAGACAGGTTTTAAGCGTAAGTGGGTTTTGGCGTTGTGCCTACCCATCCTTGCCCTTGTATTCTTTGTTGGCTGGGCAATGTACTGCACAGGAATAGCGAAACCAACAAAAAATAAGCGCCATTGGAGGCTTTAACTGTGGTCCCGCTTTTTTTGAGCCTGCACCTTTGCCCTAAATGCCAAACCCGCGTAACCTACAATCCAGCCGAAAAAACATTAACTTGCCAATGCGGCTCCACACCATGCACCTTTGTTAATTTTGCCAACTTTAAGGAGGCTCAACAGTAAATGGTTGATGAAAACCGTTTTAGATGCGCCATCTGCAACACTGCCTTCCAGTCCCAAACAGCCCTAGACATGCACCTCCAAGCGTATGGCAGTTTGAAGCATGACCCCAGACTGCTTGAGCAACGCTACTGCGAAACACTAAACAAGGAGGCAAAATATTGAACCAAGAAGCATTAAAAATTAGAAAGTTCGTTTTCCGCATACGCAAACGTTACTTTGACATGATAGTTGCTGGAACAAAAAAGATTGAGTACCGCCGAGACATACCCTTTTGGCAAACACGGTTAGTTAACGTTTTCAGCAAAGAAGCGGTACAGGGCAATTTCCAGTTATCTTGTAGTTTGTCAGGTATTGAGGCTCAAGCTGTCTTTATTTGTGGAAAAAGAAAGCATGTTCGTGAACTTACTGGTGTTGAACGATTAAAAACTCCTGAGTATTTTAGTGAGCAGGGCAAAAAAGACGTTGACACACCAACCTGTTTAGCCTTCCACCTAGGAGAGGTTGTCTAGATGGGCAATATTTGTGGGCACTACATAAACGAATCTGGCTTTTGCAAAGTAGCCAAGCAACCATGCGAAAACGTTCCACCCCAGCAATGCAGGGGAATCCAAGACTTGACAGCATACGCGGAGGCTAAACCGTGAGGATAATAGACTTGGAAAAATTCAAGACGGAATGCACTAAACTCGGCAAATCCGCCCTTAAAGCGTTGCTGTGGGAACTTGCTGTTGGACGAACCTTACGCGAACTAGTACTAGTAGACGGCATAGGCTGTTGTGGAATAAACGGTGAAGCCCTATCAAAAAGTGTGGTTTTAGACGCTTACAAAGCTAACTTGGAAGGCGAACAATACCTGATAAACCTGCTGGGCAGAACCGAAGCGGCAAGGGTTTATGGTCATCTGGAAGGAATTTCAAGCGACATAAAAACGGTGGATTATGTTTTAGCAAACAATCCCGTCGAGCATTACCAAAAACTAATCACAAAGGAGAATTTCGTAAAATGAAAAGTGTAAATTGGCACCAGTTAGAAGAGGATTTGAAAGGGTTTGTTGAAATGGCTGATAGCATTTCAGAGGACTATTTTGGGTTAGATGTTGAAGCTATTCATAAAAACGTAAAATCCTCGGAAGAATGTAGGGCAGTGTTGGAGCAGAAGCAAGCGACTTATGTTGAGCTTTTACGGGTTCTTTTTCCGATAGCAGTTGAAAATAATGTTTTAAAACCAAAGGAGCGGTAAATTATGCCGTTAATTGACCATAATAAATGTGCAGACACGATAAAAACGGGGCAACTGACTTTTATTTGCACAAGAAAACCGAATCACAAAGGCAGGCATGGGACGCGTTGGAAGGTTCATAATCTCGGTAGTGATACCAGATTTATTTCAGTAACTTGGCCACAAAAGGAGAACACAAACCCATGACAAAAACAACTTTAGAATGCCCAAAATGTGGAAGCGATTCAATAAAACACACTATTCCAAGTACACTTAGACCTGCACCAATTTATGCTTGTTGCGGTTGCGGTTTCCAATCTACTAAGGCAGCGTTTATTCATTTTTACGAAATGGACAAGCAGGAGAAAAACCAGCCATGAACCAGAAAGGAATCTGCGAAGTTTGCGGAAACTACAGCGAAATCATACCAACCATTTACGCGGTGTCAGGCCGAGTTGCCCTTCGCTGTTGTGAATGCTTGAATCAGCCGGGGGATTTCAGCATAAAAACGGAGGCACACAACTAAGGGACTTTGATGAATCCGAAATCTACACGCACCCCCTGGCAAAAAAACACGCACACCTGCCACAACTGCAAAACAGAATTCGCCGCCGACGGCAGAGGCAAACCATTATACTGCCCAACATGCGCCAAAAAACGCAGAAAACACCAGAACAACCAGGCATCCAAACAAGCGTACCACAACAAAAAAAACAGGACAAAACAAGATGTAAAAAGTAAAGTTAGTGTAGAAAGTAAAGCAGTTTGTTTTTTTACACCAACTTTATTTTTTAAAGCAGGTGTTTTTTTGTTACTTCACAATTTAAATAATAAAAGCGCTATCTTGCTTACTGAGGCTAAAACGGAATGAAACTTTGCGGTGTCTCTTGCAGAAACAAAATTGTTCTCCAGTATTTTCCGTTTTGTTACCTCAACTGTAGGAGACACCAACCCAACACAGTTACTGGCAAGGGATTCATGAATGCTTGAAAAGCACTCTCACAGTGAAAGATTATACATTTTAGCTAAAGCCTGCATGGAAAAAAATGTGAACCCAGAAAAAGGCAACTACGCAGGGTTTGTACGGGGAATTTGCGCTGGAGAACTGTTTATTCGTAATAAAGCAGCACAAGAATTAATTGAAGACTTAACACTTGCCTACAGATATGACAAGTGGCAATGCTTACTTGAAACCGAAAACGAAACAGAGCAACCGCAAGAAACAGTCACATACACGCTTAACAAGATTACACTGCAGCCCCCTAGGGTAAACCCGTTAAAAAACCTTGCACTCAATGAACCGTTGCAGCCAGTGAAAACAGTTCAGCCAAAAACGTTGGATATGGACGCAGAAAAATACTTAACCAAAATCGCCGCTCCAGGACCAACAGAGAAACAGTACGCACAAATATTTTACGCAAAAGCAGAACACGACATACTAAACGGAATAGGCAGAATCACCCTTTCAGACGCAAAAGAAATCACAAAAGACAACATCACTGTTGAGCAGGTTCAAAGTCTGCTACAAACGTATTATGTCGACTTGGAAACAGAAATCCGCGGCAACATTCTCCTAATTTATTTTGACGGCAAATCTACTCTGCGCAGCCTCCGAGATTTGGACCGGGCAATTCAGCCTAAAAATCCAGTTTATCATCCTGAAGAAAATCCAGAAGGCGACATAACAGAAGAAGACGAAGGCGTCGTATCCGACGAACAAGCCTCTGGCATTTCACAGCTTGGTTAGTTCGTGAGCACCAACCAACCATAAAAAATCGCTCTAGAAAATATAAAATTCCTTCGTTAACTTACGGGACGGAATAATAAATAAAAGTAGTAAAAGTTGGTGCTGACCAACCAACCACATTTCAAAGCAATAGGTAGTGTGTCTAAAAAAATGCAAGTGAAACAAACCTACACAAGAACATTACGTCTTTCAGGTGACGATTTAGACCAGTTACTTGGTGAAGCCGATTTCATAATGAAACGTGAAAACTGGAGCTTTGACGTTTACATCAAAAACGCTATAAAAGAGTATAATCTACGGCATGGACAAGGTAATAATAGTTTTCAACTTGACACGTTCGGCGTTACTTGGACTAAGGCTGTGGCAGTTGATAAATGCGGTTTCAAAAACTGTGGTAAAACAGCTATTGGAGTAGGCTTATTTATTCCTAGAAAGCAAACGTTTGGGTTATGTGCTGAACATTTTGTGTCCGCTAAGGCTAATCCGCATGTTTGGGCTGATTTAAAGTTTCCAAAACAAAAGGGGATTACTTAAAATGCAGGGTTTTTGGAGGGTTTGTTAGTTTGATACTTGATGTTGGCTGTGGAAACGCTGAGTACGCTAAGGGTGATGTTAACGTGGATTTTTTCCGTGAAGGCAGAAACGTTCAGGTTGGAGAACAACTGGTAGGCGAGGTTTGTAATCCTAAATTAATTAAAAACTTTGTTGTCGCTGACGCCTGCCACTTACCATTTAAAAATGACTGTTTCAATTTGGTTTATAGCAGCCATGTGATTGAGCATGTGTACAAGCCTGAGCTAATGTTAAGTGAGATGTTTCGGGTTGCTAAAAACAAGGTTGTGGTGCGGTGTCCTCACAGGTTGGGGAGTGGTGCTCGGCGGCCTTTTCATTTGAACTATTTTGATGAAGGCTGGTTTAAAAAAGTGGCTGCTTGGTTAGGTTGTAGTGTGGTTTGTTTTGTTAATGGTTTTGAGGCTTTTGTGCCTTTTCCAGTTAAAGGTTTTGATAAATCGTTTTTTGTTAGGGGTTTCAAGTTTGTTCAGCGTAAGGCTGGTTTGAAGCGGCCTTTTGAAGTGGAAGCCTGGTTTAGCAAGGTAAGTAATGAACGTTTAGCTGACGGATTCAAGGTTGTTTGCGTTTTTAATAATGACCTTGTTTTAAAAAATTGTTTACTGAAATCAAATGTTCCTTTTAAGGATGTGGCTTTATTTGAGAATCGCCAGCGTTTGGGGTTGCCTGTTTTCTTTAATTCTGTAGTTGAAAGTTTTTTGGATAGGGATGTTTGGCTGGTTTTTTGTCATCAAGATTTTGTTTTTTATGATGATTTAAACGCGAGGTTTGCGGGGTTGGATGCATGCGCAGTTTATGGCGTTATCGGCGTTTCTGCTGGGTCAAGGGTTTTGTTTGGCAGGATTGTTCAAACTAATGGTAAATCGTTAGGGCTTAAATTGTCTGGTTTGGCTCCTGTGCAGACGGTTGATGAAATGTGTCTTATTGTACATAGTAGCTTGTTTAGGAGTGGTTTGCGGTTTGATGAACGGTTCAGTTTTCATTTTTATGGGGCTGATTTGTGTTCTCAGGCGTTGGCGGCTGGATTTAACGTTTTTGCCTTGCAGCTTGATTGTCAACATAAAAGCCGTACTTTGAGCGGGGATATTAATTCGGATGATTACCGTTTTTGTCTCAGGTTATTTATTAAAAAGTGGAGTCGGTTTTTGCCCGTTAGAACTACCACGAAATATGTAAGTAAAGATTTGGAGGGTGTTTATTGAAGGTTTTGTTTGTTAATGTCGTAAAAAATCGGGGTGTTCAAAAAAGTTATTACCCTTTAAGTTTCGGTTACTTAACCAGTTATTGCCGTATGAATGGGTTGGAGTTTGATTGCGCGTATGCTGAGGATTTGCGGCTTCTTAAAGGGTTTGGTCCTGATGTTGTGGCTTTTAGTTGTATTACTGAAAACTTTAATTTATGCAAGAAATACGCTCAGGTTGTTAAACGTTTTAATCCTAAAATTAAGGTGCTTCTTGGTGGCGTACATGTTTCTGCTGTTCCTGAAAGCTTGACGCAGGATTTTGATGTTGGCGTAATCGGTGAAGGCGAAAAAACCTTTTTTGAGTTGGCAAGTAACGATTTTGTGCCAAGCCGTAGGATTGACGGTTTATTTTTTGATGGCTTAAAAACAGGTGAGAGAGCTTTGATTGAGCCGCTTGACTTTATTCCGCATCCTGACCGTTCAATCTACAATTTAGGCGTTAGACCAAGCTACGTTTTTACTAGTCGTGGTTGCAGTTACAGGTGTAAGTTTTGTTCTTCAAGCCGATTCTGGAAAAAAGTCAGGCTGCACAGTCCAGGGTATGTTGCTGAAGAATTATTGCAGCTCAAAAACGCTGGGGTAAAACATGTTAATGTTTATGATGATACTTTTCTGTTGAGTCTTGAAAGGGTTAAGGCGATTCGTGACCTTGTGAAGCCGTTTGGCATGACTTTTAGTGTTGCAGCGCGAGCTAACCAAATTACCGATGAAGCTGTGTTAGTGCTGAAAGATATGGGTGTTGTTGCTGTTGGCATGGGTTTAGAGTCTAACTCTGCAAAGATTTTGGAGTGGCTAAACAAGGGTAACACGCCAGAGGATAACCAGAGAGCCGTTGATATTCTGCATAGACATGAGTTGTCTTTTGCTGCATCTTTTATTCGGGGCATACCAGGAGAAACGGACGCGGATTTAGCGGCTACTTACAGTTTCATTGAACGTAATCATATCGGTTTCGACATGTATTATTTGATGCGTTTTCCTAATACTCCATTGTATGAGGGTTCAACTGATTGGGATGGTTGCAGAATTCGCATGTATCATCAGAGGGGTAAACGTGTTAAGGGTTTGGCGCGTTGGGCTTACCAGAAATTTGTTCCATCTGATTCAGTAACGGCAAATAAAACTGCAAAATTGGGGGCAAAAGAGCAGTAATGAATCCAGAAAAATATACAAGAGAATATAAAAATGCATGGTTAAGAAAGTGGCGGCAAGAACATCCAGCAAGGGCAAAGTATCATGCTAAAAAAAACAGAGAAACAATGAAAAAAAATCACCCGGGGTATTACCAAGAATATAGCCAAAAATGGAAGCGAGAGCATCCGACTCAAAGAAAAGCTGTAGATGATGCACTTAATA
>JBAZEV010000075.1:0-7843 GCA_041653695.1 Bathyarchaeia archaeon | reverse complement strand
TACGCTTTAGCAATTATGCATCTAGCACAAATAAATTGACGGGTAAATGTGCGGTTTATCTTCATTCTGATTTGTCGCTTGTTGCTTCGACAGTTGCAAGAGTTGATGTTTCTTTATTTCCTGCTGCTGTTAACGAGATTGTTTTTTCTTTTTCGTCACCCATCGCTTTGCAAGGCGGCGTTGATTATATTTTGGCTTTTTGGGGTACGTCTACTTATCCAGACACGACTTACGTAAATTATTTAAGTTCAGGAAGTAAAGGTCACACGCAAAGCATTGCGTACAGCGGCATTTTTCCTGACCCTTTAGTGGCAGTCGAAAACGGTTATACATATGCCATCTACACGGTGTATGGCGATAATACGGTTGTTTCTTCTAGCCCAGCAATAGGAGCTGACGTAACCTTTTCAGGTACAGATTATCCTACACCAGCCTATTTCAGTTTAAGCAATGGAAATCACACGTTTGCGGCTGAACCATCTAAAGTGTTTGGCGACCACGCCTACACGTTTAGCCACTGGATAATTAACGGCTCAGACAACTATGCAGCCAACCCTTTAACTTTAAACATTACCGCGTCAACAACCATAACCATTTATTACACTGAATACTCAGGCGTATTCCAGTTCTACGGTCCCTACGATGAATTAACTGGTTTACTGTTAAACGAAAACGTGACTGTAACAGCGCATTATGCCGAATCCACAGGCATACCAGATTACAGTTTCATTTTGAATGGCACATGGGTTTACCCGCCAGATTATAACGTACAATATTTTGAGTACCTTTTCAGTGACGGCTCTACACGGCAGTATTGGCTTGACCCCAGCGAAATCATCACCAGCATTTACGTTTTAAAAGGCAACAGTACAACAGGCTACGTGATTAATTTTCTTGATTACACAGGCATATTACTAACTTACCCGTTTGTCACAGTAAAAGCGTATGTTAACGGCAGCTTGTTCACGGTTGAGAAACTTAAGGTTGATGAACAAAACAGTATTGGAGCATACTTGATTAACGGAGAAAAATACCAGTTAATTATCGGTAATGAAGCATACAATTTTGTGTATGGCGATTTACTTATGACCGCTTCCACTGGGGTACAGTTGATTTTGCGGGGCGTAAATTTTCCTAAAGAAACCTTGTTGATGTACAAAAACGTGGTTTTGTATGCGTTGCGAGATTTTTCCAGTAACAGCATCAGTTTTTATTACAGCGACTCTAAAAACATGACTAACAGCGTTACAGTCACGTTCACAGACAGCGATGGCGTAGTAGCTTACTCAAACAGTTTTGCGGCTGACTCAATTAGTCTTAATTGGACAAGTGCAGTTAACAGTACAAGTTACCAGTTAGACGTGATTGTGGATCATGAAGAATATGGAGAATTCACTTGGAGCCAATATTTTGTTAAAGTGTCTGGTGAAGGCGCAGCCATGTTTGACTTCAGTTTTCTTGGAAACTGGAGTTTTGATTTAACTTATTTGTTTCCAGCGATTTTGATTTTGTTTGCGGCTGCATGCTTTAGCGCTTTGAACGCAGAAGTAGGCGCGCTTCTAAGTGTTATTGTAGCGGTCTTTTTAACTTGGATGGGCTGGATTCCTATTCCAGTGGGCAGTTTGGTTGCTGGACTTGCGTTTGCTATTTTAATGGCTTTGGTTTATAATAAACGGAGAGTCGGAATATATTGATTGGAGGATGTGTTTAGGCGCGAGTTCAGTGGGAAATTTTGCTTTTTCTGTTTTGTTTAAACCTAGCTATTGGCGTAGCTGTTTCATTAAATATTCCCGGCACAGTGTATGTGAGGGCTGCTTACAATGGAATGAATGTAACAGAGTACGAAGCGCATTTTAATAGCACAGAGATTGCTACTGGTTGGCAGGGTTCGCCTTTTAGTGGTATACCTATGATTGGCGATATTTTTGCAGGCTTCAATTTTCTATGGCAAAACATAGCTTATTTAGTGGATGGTTTTCCAGCTTTATTAACGTATATTGATAACAGTTTTATCACTACTAGTGAGGGGCATGTAGCGTTTTATGTTATCGAAGGAGTATTGCGCGCTATCTATGCCTTGTTGATTTCGATGTTTCTAATTGAATTTATTAGCGGCAGAATTTGGACTGATTAAAAGGGGAGGCTGAAAAACAATTAAAACTCTGTATAAACATGTGAGTGGTAAAGGCTTGTTATTTGTAGCTTTGCTATTCTGCTTGTGCCTTTCAGGTTTGGTTAATGTTTATGCAGTTGTTACGGTTCCCACGTCTACTTTTTTAAGTATGCCAAGCTTTAGCTCATACCTAAATTTTGATGCTGAACAAAACTTCACCAGCTTATACCGTGAAAGTAGCGCAAACATTAGTTATCCTGAATACTGGTTTATGACTTTGCTTAGCGGTGAAACTTTTGGGTTGCAGGGTGACGCTAACTTTACGGTTTCAACCGTTTTTGCAAATCAATCATTAGTTTACACTCAATTAACATTTGGTACAGTGCATGTTTACTGCGGCAGTTTGGGTGAGCCAACTTCTATTTCTGGAGCAGTAAGCAGTTCTTATGACCCAGCCTTGAATGTTAGTAGCCTTTTCAGTATTGGCTCTTCTACTGTGCGCGTCAGTTGGGCCGCGGTTCCTCCTCCCCCGCCGCCTCCAGATGTAACGCTTACAATTAATCAGCCAACCACAACAAGTTATAATACAAGCGCGATTTTAACGAGTTTAAGTGCAAGTGGAGGCACGATTGATAAAATCTGGTTTAATGTACAGAATAGCAGTGGCTCATGGGTTTATGCAGGAAGCCAGTTTTATACAGCTCCATACTTCATGACTGGGTTCACTAATGGCAGTTACGTATTGTATGCGTTTGCTAATAACACAGTGGGCAATTCTGATTCTGCAAGCGTAGCTTTCTCGGTTGCTATTCCAAGTGTGCCGCCAGTAATAATTGAACCAGTGCTTAGTGTTATTCAACCGTTCAATAAGACGTATGCAACTGGGAATGTGCCTGTTGAATTGTCAACTTCTGGAACGGTTGATGCTGTTTGGTTTAACGTTAAAAATGGTTCCGCATGGATTTACACGGTTAACCAAACCTACACGGCAGCCACAAGCTTAACGGGTTTCGTGAATGGCAGTTACGTTTTTTATGGGTTTACCGCGAACAGTGAAGGCGGCTTTGACATGGCAACTGTAAGTTTCTCCATTAACATTTTGGCTAATCCCTTATTGCCTCAGGTTGACGTAGATAGTTATTGGCTGTTTCTTTATGAAGGTGACTTTCTTGGTTTTCTTCAAGCTTACTTGATTTCTGTGTTCTTAAATTTTGAAACTGCTGTAGCTTTGATTATATTCTTGTTTTTGGTTCCTATTTATTTGCGAACTAAAAGTTTATTGTTGGTTTCTATACTGTGGATGATGCTTGGCGGCTTTTTTGTGGCGGCGGTTCCTGCGGCTGCTGGTATTGGTGTATTGTTTATTGCTTTAGGTATCGGTGGACTTCTTTGGCGTTTGTTCCGTCCCAGCGGATATGGATAAAAAATTGTTATCAAAAGTTAAAGCATAACTGCTCGGATCAGCAGCCACACTATATCTCCAAAGAACAAAGCCACAATTAAGCCTAAAGTTACAAAGATCAGCATAGGCAAACCCGGCGTCGCCCAAACGTAGCCGTCAATTGTTTTAGCGTCTATAGCGTTTGATAAGCGTTCAACAATTTTGTCGCGTCCATCCTCTTTAGGAATAACCACCAGTTTACGGTCTCCACTAACGTCTTCCACATCTTCCATAGGGTAAACATGCCACTTCGCCTTCAACACATCAACTTTAACTCGGTACCCAGTAATCATTACAAGAATCTTTTTACCAACTGATTCCTTCGCAAGCGAGCCCTCAAACATTTTCTTGCCCACCTTCTTGTGCCAGACAACGTTCCGCAGTATCATGTAAATGCCGCTTCCCGCCGCAAACAACACTGAATTGCTAAAGATGGTTAACGGATACAAAAACTGAGCCAAAGGTGAAACGCCGTCAGCAAAAACAGGCGGTACCAACGCGTTTGGAGCAAACGGTAACGCTAACGCAATGCACATTAACGCTTTTGAGTCGGCGCCGCCGAATCCGCCGGTGTAAAAGAGCAGTATGGAGAAGAATGCTGTTAATCCAAAACTTAAGCCCATGAAAGGCAGCATGGCTGAATCGTAAAGCAGCAGTTCGGCAAGCGACAAAGCCAACGCTATTGGCGCGTAGTATGCCCAGACACGGTTGCTTACTTCACGGGTTTTGTAGTCTCTCCATGAAGCGTACATGAGAAAGCCCAGTGACAGAGCTATTTTTGCTGCTATCAGGATTGCTTGTACTGTCTGGATTTTGCTTCACCTTTCATTATCATATGTTACTTTTTGGTTTTTGTGGGGTCAATTATTAAGAAGAAATCGTTTACTCCCTTCCAGACTTTCATTAGTTGGCTGGTTGCTAACTGGTAGTATTGGCAGTTTAAGCAGTTGATTTGTGTCGTGGGTGCGCCTTGAGTGTTAAGGTATAGTCTGGCGAGTTTCTGCATTAATTCGCCTTCTGTCATATTCATACTTTCGGCTTTATGTTTAAACTGTTCCCGTTCTGTTATAGTAAGATACGCCCATATCCTGCTCATACTATCATATCACTATTTAGTGAATCAGGTTTAAATATTTATCTTGAAAACTTAACTTTTAAGTGAAAACATAATGGAACTAGCTAAAGTAGGCAAAAGATTTCTGTCAAACCGAAAAGGCATAGGCGGCGTAATTTATGTTCTAATTGGTTTGATGATCATGCTACTCGTTGCTATCATCGTTGTTAACGCATTGATTAACAGCCAAACTCCAGACTCAACCTGGAGTTTAAAGGCTAACCAAACTTGGACAAGCGTCCAAACTAACATTTGGATTGCGCTTAGTTTGGTCACTGTTTCACTGATTATCGTGGGCGCAATGGCTATTCTCAGCTACCTGAACATGGGTCAAGGCGGCAAAGGCTCAGGCTTCTAAGTTTCCCGGCTAAAAACAAATAATACCCCTCTTTTTTTGTAATTTTTACGAAAAACATAAAAGTTAACCCTACTTAATACTAACCTATGAGTGCAAGTCAAAAAATTTTTAAACTGAATGTTGGTTCTGGCAAGAACAAATTTAAAGTTAACAGAAAAACGTTTAGTTTATTGTTTGTAATGGCTTTACTGTTAAGCCTCTTTGTGGTTTTAACAGAAATTCCAACAGCACAAGCCATAGACATATTTGTTACCGATGTTTCCATTATTAATCCTGAAAACATCACATATACTACCTCAAGCATTCCAATTAACGTAACCACCACTACAAACGGCACTAACCCCGTTACAACATGGAACATCCAGTTTTCAAACGATACATGGCTGTATGAAGCAAACCAAACATATACTGTAGCAACGACGGCAACGATAAACGAAAACTTAACCGCTACCTTCCACGCATGGGCTAACAACACAGAAGGCTCAACAGATAATGCAAGCGTAGTATTCACAGTTTATATTCAATCTGAACCTACACCAACACCCACGCCGACAGCAACAACTACCCCTGAAACAAGCGCGCTTTCCGACACTACCAATTATCTTGTACTGTTGGTTTTAACGTTAGTTTTCACAGTTTTGGCCTTAATTAACACTGATAAGTTGTGGCGTGTGGCTTTAAAGTTTATTGCCGGCATGTTTTGGATGATTTTGGCGATTGCCCAATTCTTTTACATGGGGTCTGACGGGTTTTTGATGATTCTCAGTTTGCCTTACGCCATTTTTGGTATGCTATTTTGGTTTGCGATTTTGCATGATTTCTTAAGCGAAAAGAAGGAGCGTATTTGGCAGTTTGAAGACTAAGTTTTTTAGTGTTTTATCGATTGTTTTGTTGCTTGTTTTTTGCTGTTTCAACTGTGCAGTCGGCAACAATATTTTTCAAGGTTCCAGTGAAGGCGCGGTTGATTATGTTACGTTTGGCTCGTCTGTTTGGTGCGGACAATCTTTTACAGCTAACTCGTCTTACGTGTTAACTAGTGTTGGGCTTCGACTGCTTCATTTTTCTGGTGTTGCCTCTGAAATAATTGTTGGTTTAAGAGGCACTGATGGCGCTGGGTTGCCTGCTGGCTCTGACTTGGTTAACGGCAGTTTGGCTGGTTCTGGTTTAGGCTTAGATTTAACTGGGTCCTGGTTTAATGTTTCTTTAGGCAATTTTAGTGTTGTGTCTGGTGTTAAGTATGCTTTGGTTGCGCGGACTGTTGGCGTGTTGGATGTAGATGGCTGGCTTGTTGGTTCTCAAAGTTTTCTTGGCGGTAACTGTTTGGGTAGCGTGGATAATGGCACAACATGGAGTAATGATGCAGGGCGGGATTGCCTGTTTATGATTTATGGCGAAAACGAAACGGTGCTTCCTGCCGAAAACTTGACGGTTAAACTGGATTCGCCTGTTAATGGAACAGTTGTTTCCACATTTAACTGCGACTTTAATTTTACGCCTACACTACTAGGTTCAGGCAACCTTCAGAATGCCAGTTTACTTATTAACGGGGCACCTGTTGTAAGCAACACAACCACTTTAACTAATGCAACCATAAACACTTTAAGTTACAGTTTCTCCAGAAACGGGTCTTACCTGTGGAGTATACAAGTGTATAGTAGCGTTTGCGGAGTTTTTGCTTCTGAAAACTACAGTTTAACCATAGAGGTTTACGTGGCTGATTTTTGTCCTGTTAACTTGCAGATTGCGTCGCCAACGGCGAATTCTACGGTTGAACAGGCAATGGTAACTTTAGAGGCAGCCACTAATGGTTCAGGCTTGAAGGTTTGGTACAGAATTTTTAACGCCAGCACCCTAATTAAAGGCAACACTACTTACATGGAAAGCGTGGTGTTAACTGATTTATTAGATGGCGCATACAGGCTTGAAGCGTTTGCCACTAACTCTGAAGGATACGGCGCTTCTGAGACTGCACTGTTTAATATTGAGTTGCCTGTGGAGCCTTCGAATAATTACTTGATAATTGCGGTTGTGGTTGTTATGGCTGTTGTTGTAACGTTTATCTGCATATTTTTGGTGATGCGTTTAAGAAAAAACGAGGACTCTTAAGAGCCGCTTGCCCATTTTTTGGGTAAACATTTTTATTTTGAATGCTGTTTATAGTTAAAGGGTTGGCGTTTGCATGGTTAATTTCGGGCTGAATAAATGGAAGGTTTGTACGGTTGTTTTAATTGTTGCTTTAGCAACTGTTAGTTTCTTGGCTTTACACCAGTTTGAAAGTGACAGCCAGCCTTATGTGGCTGCTCAGCCCAGCTTCATTGACGTTACGATTCAGGGCGAGAAAAAGTTGGGCGTTAACCAGACAGGCCAATACCAAGCGGTCTTGAACAGTTCGGTTAGTGGGCAACTAAGTTTTAGTTGGAGTATTAGCCCACAGGATAATAAGATTGTTCTAATTTCTGAGGGCGAGTTCGCTAATTTGACTTTTGTTTGTGCAACTGAAGAACCATACATGCTAAGTGTTTCTGTAGAGGATTTGCAAGTTCATAATTGTGGTTCTGGTAGTCTTGTGGTTTATGATCCATATAGTAATCCTTCAGTGTATTTGGGTGCGTATGGTGCAAGCTATAGTTACATGGTTGAGGGTGATGGTTTAGGTTGGTATCATGTTATTTCGGGTAGTACGGGTGCTGTAACGGGTACGCCTAGCACTAATTTAGTCACTGTTACAAGTGGAATCTTGACAAGTATGACTTCGGGTACATTATTGCTTAACGGTGTGGCTTTCGATTTAGCATTAATGAACTCCATTGGAGTTAA
>JBAZEV010000074.1:0-7964 GCA_041653695.1 Bathyarchaeia archaeon | reverse complement strand
CATGCCTGATGCCAGAAAATTTCTGTTGGAAAAAAGCTATCGGATCAAACCATTGCTCGATAAAGAAAAGGAAAAGAAGAATGGCTGACAACTTTCAGAAGGGCTTTGAGCTTGTAATAAACAAGGCTAAACCACTATTCAAAGACGCAAGCTTTACCGAAAAGACGAGGCTTCTTGGTGATGTGATCACCATGTCTGAGCTTGTTTTTTACACAGCCGAGAACAAGAGAATATCAGATAGAAATAAACTTAGTTGGCACTTGACCAAGTTGATCAATGAACTCAATGTTGGTCCCGAAGACATGCCGGATTCTGAAGAAGACTGTTCTGACGTGGCTGAAAAACTTGAAAAATGCCGAGAAATATTTGCTGATTTTTTGTTCAGCAACAACATGTTTTGCGGTAGCAGCTTCCTGGAAGACTATGGTTTCTCTGTTGTTTTGTCCAAAAAATGCGACTTCAGCAACTTTGATTTCAGTGAGAGAGAAGGCTACGTTCAGTGGATTGTGGTTTTTTCCTGTCTGTTGGAATACAGGATCAAGGTCATGAAATCGTCCTGTGTGTCGTTGTTTTTTGAACTGTCAACGATGGTTTTTGAACTCTGTGAAGAGTTGAGGAAAAACCAAAAGCTGACCGAAAAAGAGAAAACCTTTGATGGTGAGTGGGCCTTTCTTTGGCCGAAAAGTTTAAAAGTTGAGGGTGATTTTCTTGGGTGGTTGAAGTCTTTTGGAAGGAAAATAGAGAAAAAAATGGTCGAGCCGGAGGAACAGTTGGGGCTCAATTTCTTGTTTGTCATTGAGGAGGTGTTTGAACTTATGGGGACATTTTACTGTAAAAGTAAGGATGAGGGTTTTAAAAATCTCGATGTAAATTGATGAAAGAAAATATTTCGTAGATAAGTTTTTGGACCGTTTTAAAAAAGTCGCTGCCATTTTTGGGGCGACTTTTATTTTTAGTTTGAGGTGAAAATAAAAACGGCGCACCAATGTTTGAGTGGGATCATGCGGTAAAACTGGCCGGAACCCAAAAGCAATGTTAGTGACCACTCACGCCACGAAACTACCCCGCAACCTATTTTTGCATACAAAAAGTGCCAAAAACAGGCATTTTATGCGTTTCGGGAAAATAAAAATGGTTTTGGTGCTTTTGGTGTAACATTTTTATAGGGTATTTTGTCGATTATGTATAAATTTAATGGTACAACAAAAAATAAAATCAAAAACCAAAAATAAAGCATAGTTTTTGTATGAATAGCATTGTAAAGTGGCATTGCTCGGCAGTTTGAACTTTAAGTCTGACCTAAAAGTCAGACAAAATTTGCTACCATTATGTCAAGAAAGGAGAAAAGTGACAAAAGTTTTCATACGCTACCCCAACTTTTGTTCGAAAAAATCCGTTGCGGGGTAGTTTCATTTTTCAAAAACAATCGAGTGGTTTTTTCCGAGACTCGCTCTGGGCCCAGAGTTGAATTAAAAACCGCAGTCAGAGCCAGTTGAGCAAAAAACCGCTTAGGATACCCACCCCTACATAGTGTGTATCGTTTTTTCTATCTCATTCAATTCATATATACCCTTAAGAAATTTATTTATTATATTTATATATAGACGACGAAATCATGGTATACACATGGGGGGTGGGTATATATAGCGGTTTTATTAACCATTACTGTTAATTCTTTCAGCCATGGTTTGGGCCCCCATTTACGAGGCAAAAATATTTTCGTTGAGCCCAACTTTTGAAGGCCTTCCTGTCCCTTGGTTTTTAACCCCGACAAAAACAGCCAACCCAAACCAAAATCAAACCCCTCATGTTTTTCACTCTTGACTTTGAAGGAGGTGCAGGAAAAACAAAAAAATTTCAATGACGATCTGACGTGCTTTTTTTCAAAACCATGTCAGCAACAAAATAAAAAAACAGCATTCAGACAACGATTTAAAAAAACAAGGAGAAAGTAATGGAGAAATTGAAACAGTCAGCGATTGACAGCATTGAGTTCATTCACAGTGGTTCTGCAAAGGAGAACATGGGCGTGAAGAAAAGTATTTTCCTACTCATTTGTTTCCTGTTTTATCTTTTGGTGGCCATTCCTGTGTACGTTTTATTTTTCATGGTCGTGTTGATTTACGATGCGACTCTCGGAAAAATAGTTTCCAAGTCAAAAGACAACGAGAAAAATATTTCAGAGGTAAGGACTGCCACCGAAATTGAAATCACCAAGCCATGAAAATATTTTTAAGAGTTTGACCAAGCGGGCTTTGTTCGAGCCACGGCAGGGGGGGCACAGGACTCGTGTTTGTCGGGCAGCACACCCTGGTCTTTGGTCCAACAAAAAAATAATTTAAAAAAAAAATAAAAAAGTTATTGACGGCAGAGCACCATTCGGTTTACAATCGAAACATGGAACGAGGAAAGGACAAACGCAGGACTGTTCGAACTGGTCATCGATCCGAAACGGAAAAACAAACTGATTCACTTCAGAACAATTTCCGCCAAGGACCAGCGATCAGATTTAAACATTAAAGCGCTTCCGTTCTTGTTCACGTTGCACTGTTTTGTGTAAAAACAAAACCGTATGACAAAATAAGAATAGTTCTTTCTTCGGTTCCATTTACTATTTTGGAGATTGACAATAGAATATGTTTTTGTTGACGAAGTCATTTTAGTTGACACCGCAACCAGCAAACTTCTTCTTTGATTTGGTTTGTCACCAGGCTGAAAGCTTTTGACCACTCACACTGTGTTTGTACCAAACAGCAAATCTTCCAGGTAAAATGTTTTTTTCAAGCAACCGGTTAAGGGTTTATCTCCTCAGACCCTTGGTAGAAAAAAAACAACGCACATTCGTCATCAAAAACAAAAAGATCGGATCATTCCGTTTTTATTTCAATCCAAACAATTGGAACAAGAAAAAGCTTTTATCATGGTAGCCCCCGTGTTAAAACTTAAATGAAAACCCGATTAAAATGTCTGTACTCTCGGCAATGGACAGGCAGTATTCAATTGTTCAGATCTCCGAAATAGTCATATAACAGACCCACCCTCAAACGGTGGGTCTTTTTTTAGCCCATCGTCAAATCCACCACTCAGACATCTTGCTTGACTCCAAACAACAAAACAGTTAAGATCGTCTCACTTGCTCGGGAAGAGGAATCTTTCCAGGCCGCTTGTAGCCAAAGACAAGCGGCCATTTTTTTCTGCCATCTTTTAACAAAACACTTGTTTTCCGATTATTTTCGTTGTATGGTTAAAAAAACAACCATTTCAAAGGAGTCATCGGTGGAAAACGAAGCAGCAAACCTGGCCAATTTTGTGGCCGCAGTCGAAGAGTTCAGGACAATGTACGCCCAATACCAGGCCAAACCAACCAAGGTTCTCGGGAAGAAGATCAGGGAAAAAATGCGGACAATCGGAAGCCTCCGTGTAATCGCCCAGAGTGAGGTTGTCTGAAAGCCTGATTGTTTTTCAACGGAATAACTGTCGTGTTAAAATAGCGCGGTAGTTACAACAACAACGGCGGTTTTGAAATGCTGCAGCTAAACGGGATTGACACAAAGAAGCCAATTTCTGTTTGTCAGAAAACAAAACCGCCGAACAGCAAGTAAAACAGCCCGCTTCCTCAAAGAGGTGGGCTTTTTGTTTGTTCTTGAAAGTGAGGTCTATGTCTTCCTGGTTGTCATTTCACCTTCCCGATGATTTTGTCGAAAAGTATTCAAGTAGGAAACCTTCGTTTGGTTTCGGCATGTTGGGAGAGCTCGCATTCTTCCGCACATATTCAAGGATCAAGAAGAACGGCAAGAAAGAGTCTTTCTGTGATGTGATCCGCCGTTGCGTCGAGGGTTGCTACTCGCTGCAGAAAGACCACATTGTTCACAACAATCTCGGCTGGGATGAGAAGAAAGCCGTTGCAAGCGCAAAGAAGATGTTTGACCACATGTTCAACATGAGGTTTCTCCCCCCAGGGCGCGGCCTCTGGATGATGGGAACCCAATATTCCCACACCAGGACTCCTCTCGGCAATTTCAACTGTGCTTTTGTTTCGACCGAACATCTTGACCATGATTTTTCCAAACCCTTCACGTTCCAGATGGACGTGTCGATGCTTGGTGTTGGTTGTGGTTTTGATGTTCTTGGTGCCGGCAAGCTTAGGTTGAACAGGCCCAAGTCATTCCCCTTGAGTCTTCACCACGTCGGAGACTCCAGGGAGGGGTGGGTTGAAAGCACCGGGGCCCTCATCGACTCCTATCTCAAGGCTGACAAGACAGAAGTGCAATTCGATTACAGCCATGTCAGGCCAGAAGGAGCCACAATAAACGGTTTTGGCGGTACTGCGAGTGGTCCAGCCCCCCTGAGACAGCTTCACGTAAAAATCAGGGGTCTTTTTGAGCGAAGGCTGCAGGAGGGGAGAGAAGTCGTCGACTCCATGCTCATAACCGACATTATGAACTTTATCGGCGAGTGTGTCGTTGCCGGCAACATCAGAAGGTCTTCCCAGATTGCCATAGGGTCTCCGGACGACGAAGTATTTTTGAACATGAAAAACTATTCCATGTTCCCGGAAAGATCGGGGCACGGCAGGTTCAGCAACAATTCTGTCGTCTGTTCTGTCGGCATGAACTATTCGAAAGTTGCCGCAATGACGGTTGTCAATGGTGAACCTGGGTATATCTGGCTTGACAACGTCAGGAAATACGGCAGGATGATTGATCCTCCAAACTTTAGAGATTCTAATGCAAAAGGGAGCAACCCATGCTTCACCTCTGATTGTCGCCTCCTTGTCCAAATGCAAACGGGTGAACAACTCGAAAAAACTTTTGGAGAGTTGTGTGTCGAGACAGTGGAAAAAAGAAAAGTTCTTGTTGTTACTCCAAAAGGAATTGTTGATGGGAAAGTTGTAAAAACAGGAACGAAACCAACTATTTGGCTTTGTTTCATCAACAAAGAAGAAAATATAAAGTGTACATCAGATCACGTTTTTATGCTGTCAGATGGAACAGAATGTCAGGCTTCTGAACTTTCAGGGAAAAGGCTGAGGTGCTGGAAAGATCCAGAAACAGATTTTGACGAGCTCGAAATCAAGCTTGGTTTCATACAAGGAGACGGAGGAATTGGTCGCCTATCACAAAACAATCGTCACAGGGGTTTTGAAATAAATGTCGGAAAAAACGATGAAGACATAAGGAAACTGTTTGGGTTTGATGGCAGGTGCAAAACTTTTTACACGACAGAATTTTTCGATATTTGCAAAGAAAGAGGCTTTTGTTCCAAGAGTCTTCCAGAAAGAATTCTCCCAAAAGAAATCAAGTGCCGGAGATCTTTCTTGAGAGGTCTCTTTAGCGCCAATGGCTCTGTGGTAAACAAAACAAGAATTACATTGAAATCAACATGCAGAGAAATGTTGTCGGAAGTCTCAAAAATGTTGAAAGAATTTGGAATAGATACGTTTGTAACAACAAACAAAAGAAAAAAAGTAATGTTCTCAAACGGAGAATATGAATGCAAGGAAAGTTATGATTTGAATATACACAAAATCAAGTCCCTTTCTTTGTTTTACGAAAAGATAGGCTTTGTTCACGAATACAAAACAAGAGAATTGGAAAGAACACTGATAAAAAGAGCACCAAAAGTTCTGGCTATCAAGGATGCGGGCATCAACGAAGTCTTTGATTTTAGTGCTGGGAAAATCCAATGGGGATTTGTCAATGGAAAAATGGCCCACAATTGTTGTGAGCAATCACTAGAGAGCTACGAAGTCTGCAATCTTGTTGAGATTTTCCCACCGAATATTGACGACGAAGAACAATTCCTTGAGGTTGTGAAGTACGCATATCTTTACGGAAAATCAGTCACACTTGTCAGAACCCACATTGATCTTACCAATCGTGTCCAAATGAGAAACCGCAGGATAGGGCTCAGCCTTTCCGGCCTTGCCATGTTCAAGGAAAAGCACGGCATCAACAAACTTATTTCATGGATGAACAAAGGATACGCCAGGGTTCAGTATTATGACGAAATTTATTCCAAGTGGCTGGCTGTCCCTAATTCCATAAAGACCACTTCTGTCAAACCATCCGGAACCATTTCCCTGGTGGCTGGTGTTACCGCTGGGATTCATTACCCCCAGGGGCAGTACTTCATGAAGAACATCAGGTTAGCGGTTAACTCCCCATATACAACCTGGGCCAAGGAATGCGGAATAAAAGTTGAACCGGAGATCAAATACAGAACCAAAGTAGATGAAAATGGAAGAAAAACACTGAAAAGAACATTTTCAACAAGCCATATTGATCTTATGGGGGAAATAGTTGCCGTCACGAAAAAGCTTTCCAAAACAGAATTGCCGGAAAACGACGACGTCGTTTGTGTGAAAAAATTCAAGCAGGATTTCCTGAAAAAGTTTCTTTGCGAAAACGACAGGAAGTTTTTTGTTCTTCCCAACGAAGAGAAACCAGAAAGAATTTTCCCAGTGGAATCACTTGAGTCAATCTTGGCTTCTCCGGAAATGGAATTTGAAGAGCAGGAACAATATCCATCGACCGACACGGTTGTCGCAAGCATACCAGTGAAGTTCCCCTACGCCATACGCTCCAGGTACGAGGTTGGAATTTGGGAACAAATGAAGTTTGTCGAGATTGCCCAAAAGTATTGGTCTGACAACCAGGTTTCTGTTACTGTCAATTTTGATCCGGATAAACCGCACGAAGTAGAACAAGTCCTGCAGATGTTTGATCGCGATATCAAGAATGTTTCGTTTCTTCCAAACTTCTGCGGATATTTTCCCCAGATGCCGGAAGAAACTATCGACAGAAAGACGTACGAAAAATACGTGGCTTCGCTTAAGAAAATTCCAATTGAAGGTTACACAAGAGAAGAAGCGATAGGGGTTTCGGGATGTACGAACGAATCCTGTTCGATTTGAAAGCCGTTTGCAGTGGCTGTTTTTTGGGAGGAGGGAAAACCCCGCTTCCTTTTTGTTATAATGTTGTCATGAACAGCTTTTTCTCATGTTTCATATTTCTGGGGACAAGCTGTTTTTTTTGTGGAATGGTTTTTTTGTGAGGTAGGGAATGAACACGAACGTTCCTTTTAATCTTTATGTTGTGAATCTCAGCGAAAGCCGGGCTAGAATTCGTTGGGATATGGAAGCTGAAAGGGGGTATTACAACAAGATCTATGTTTGTGATACCCTGCTTGGCACCTATGTCTTTTTTTCACAAACCAAGCCGGATTACCCCTCTGAAATAGTAGAGGGGAATGTCCCAAAATATTTCAAAGTCAGCAGCGTTCACGTTTCTTCCGGGCAGGAGTCCGCGATGAGCACTGCTTTGTTTGTGAATTTTGTTTATGGAGGCGGCGGCAACGACGATAGCAAAGCGGACAAAGTTCTTACAGCTGTTGCCGGCAATCTTGCTTCTCTTGATGCCGGTGGGAATCTGGCGGATTCGGGAGCAACCCCGTTTGCCAGCGGTTTGGGCAACGATTCCGATGTCCCGGGCGAAAAGATCTCCGACGCCCTGAATTTTCTTGGCGATCTTCCGAAAGAATTTGCAAGGCAAAGGACGGTTATTGCTGTTGTTGCTGCTTCTGACGCCCCCCCAACAGAAAATGATGGAGACCGTTATATTCTCCAGACCGGTACGGTGCCGAATGTCAATTGGGACGGTGCCGTTGCTGGTTGTCTGGTTGAATTCGTTTCTGCTGAAGAATCATGGTTGGCCACTTTGCCAGGAGAAGGTTTTGTGGCTTATGACGATGCCACAAATCTTGATTGGGTTTATGTCTGCGACGGTGATTCTGTTTGGGAACCGAGGGCGGCTTCCGTGACCACGCATTCAGGGCTGACAGGCCTTGATGCCGATGATCATGTGCAGTATCATACTGATGCTCGTGCTGATACCTGGCTTTCTGAAGGCCATGAAACAACGTGTGATCACACTCTTTTTTCCGGTATTGTCCAGGCGACCAAA
>JBAZEV010000073.1:0-8073 GCA_041653695.1 Bathyarchaeia archaeon | reverse complement strand
AAGCTAAACTTGAATCGTTATACGCTTTTTCACACGTCAACTTTGACGATAGAGGCTTTATCGGAATAACTGCCGGTCATGATGTAAACTCAGGCGACATATATCTTTCAACAGACGCAACCTATTACTATGAATGGGGCTTTCTTGACGGCTTCAAAAAACATTTAGAGCCTCACCATGCTTTTCACTGTCACAACGTAGATTTCTATTGGCAAGCTATACTAGACCGTGCAGTAGTTGTCCGATACTTCAACCTTTTACAAACAAAATTAAAGGAGTTAAAACTTTGAGCGGCGGCGTAGAATCCGGAGTAAAAGACAGAGATTTTCCTAATCAAGATTTTAATGAGTTAATGAAAAGCCTTAAACTAAACAAAGACAGTGATAAAGATAAGGAAGTTGTTGACCTTATTATCTGCTATGCGCCATGCCTAGTTTTGCCTGGTAACAACAAAAACGTTGACGTGCTTAAAGAAGTAACTGACTTGTTCAACAGCAAAGATTTTCCTGTTGACGCTGAAAAAGCCAGAATTATAGCTGATTACGCTATGAAAAAGGCTCAACGAATAAAAGATAGATGGTCCACAATTAAAAAAACTGTGAAAGGTACTGCTTGATGCAAAAAACAATCGCTTTAACATTAACGGGTAAACGAGCAAAGGTAGATGCGCCTCCATTACATTCTGTCCACGTAAAAGAACCTCCACGTTCTCTGCTATCTTGTCCTATATGCCAAACAGAATTGGCGAGAGTCACATATACTAAACGTTTTCCTTTTACCCCACGGGTTCACTCCGTTACAGTTTATAAATGTAAGAAGCATGGCGAATTTTGTCAACATGTAGTTACTGCAAAAAAAACAGACGTTGCTAACTTTGTATGCGAAGACTGCGACCATGACGTTCAAGAATGCTTTGAAACTAACGGCGATGGCCTTCATGATGAATGTAGCCCTTGTACTGTTGTTATCTGTTTACTTTGTAACGCATACCTTCATACGACCTCTGCTGATGTTATGCTTTTTATTAAACAAAATGAGGAAGGTACAAAGTGACTGTAACAGTTTTTCCTCTGCCTTTAACTGAAGCTGAAATTAACGATTTAATGCAAGGCAATAAAATCAAGAAAAGCTTTGTTCAACAGGCTTATCCTAAAACTGTTCTTGTTATCCTTTGGAATCGGCAGAACGACAAACTGGAAAGAAGTAGGTATCAGCCCTTAGTAAATAATGGTGTATCTATTGCAACAATCGCTTTTAATAATAAAGACCTAGATCTGCTACATAGAGGAAAAGAGGTTCAACGTAACGTTGGCTACGGCTCAACAGTTTTAACTTTATCTATAACAAAAATTGCTACTTGCCCTAAATGTCACGCGCCACTGAAAAAACTGTCAAACGGGCAGTATCAATGTCAAAACGAAAGCATAATTTTCTGTGAACATGTCCTAAACGCTAAATATGAAGACGCACGCTTTTTTAACTGTGGTATCTGCAAAATTGGCGACGTTGAAAAATGTGACTGTCTTGAATGTGACATATTTTGTCGCAAGTGCCAAAAAATTATTTTTATCTCTTGTGATGAATTACATCAAATAATGAAAAATAATGAGGCAAAACAAAAATGATGGTTGAACATAAACCCGAAGTTAGTAACGACTTGTTCGTGAGGCTAATTAATCGGCGGCGTTGTGCCTTCCGTGAAATTGACGCGTTAATCACTGACCCAAAGGCTAAACAACTTCTTTTTCATCTTTGCACCCTTTCTAATCAACTGCTTATAGTTAACCCAATAATTGACCCTGCCGTTTCTGGAAGAATAAACACTAAAACGTTATCAGCAAATTGGGTGGCTAACACAAACAAGCAGTGGCTAATCAGAAACCGTGCAACACTTATCCCTGAATTAAACAAGCTTTTGCTAGGCGTTCAAGATATAACAACTGTCCTATTCAACACTCAACCCATTGTAAGTGACGTAACTAACCTAACAGAAAACTTGGGAAAAATCTATCGAACCATAATCGACCACATCGAAAAAATAACTTCTTTAACAAGCAAAATTGAAGCAACCGCTTTTTCAGATGAAGTTCTACAGTATGTTTCAGAAATACGAAACACTTGGACAGAACTTACTCTTTTGCTAACTAACCAAATAATTGTGCCGTTAAAAAACGCTATACAGGAAGAGGCGCGAACTAAACTAGTTGGACTAGTTGGAGATGTCATATATGACCAGTAATGGAATGTACTCTGAAACTGAAGCTTTACTTGACCTTAACAGCTTATCCCCATTTGACAGAATTGCCTTCAGATATGGGCGTCTCTTACAAGTTACCGGCGGAGCAACATTAAAAAGTCCAGCAAAAGGCAAAGTAATGACTAAAGAAGAAGTCGCGTTAAACTACCTTAAAAAAGAAGAAGCTTACACTTTTGAAACCGGAAAAAGTGCGGTACAAGCCGCTAAAGCTTTAGGCGTAGGTAGAGTAACGACAAGTCAAGCATTTAACAATCTTTTCTCTAAAGGCTTAGTTAAGTCTGAACAAAGAGGCCGGCAAGTCCGCTACTTCTTAACTGAAAAACAAAAGTGACAGTGTAAACGTGACGGGCACAATCCACAGAATATACTTTCAAGATAGCCAACGTATGCAACAAGTAAACAACGAAGAAGCTCACATTATTATTACTTCTCCCCCGTATGGTAGCGTTAAAAACTATGGCAACCCAAACCAAATAGGCTTCAACGATTCTGTTTCGTCATACCTAAATAAACTTGATAATGTATGGTCTGAATGTCTTCGAATTCTCAAACCCGGCTGTCGCCTCTGCATTAACATTGGCGACCAATACGTTAGAGCAACCAAAAAAACGCCCTACCAAATATTGCCTTTGCACGCCTTCATGATAAGTCGAATAATGGAAAAACACCGTAACTTACTGTATCTTGGCAGTATAATATGGCAAAAAATATCTAACACTAAAACAACAGGAGGCGCAAGCGTCATGGGGTCTTACGGGTATCCTCGAAACGGATACGTTAGCTACAACTTTGAATATATCGCCATCTTCAAAAAGAACGGTGCCTCTCCTAAACTATCAGTCGAACAAAAACAGCAGTCAAACATTAAATCAGAATGGCGCAACCTATTCAACGGAATTTGGCGTATTCATGGAGCACCACAAAACAACGGAATCGCCGTTTTTCCCGACGCTATCCCTGAACGATTAATAAAAATGTTTACCGCCCCCGGCGACACCGTATTAGACCCTTTTCTAGGCAGTGGAACAACAACAAAAAAGGCTTACGAAATGGGGCGAAACAGTGTTGGCTACGAAATAGGCTATTGCGATTTAGAGGAAAACAAACGTATAATAAAGAAGAAATTATGCTACGAAAAACTACCTCTTGAGGAACGCCAAAGAGCTTTTCCAACACTCTAAAGCGTCTGTAGTAACGCTTTAACCTTATCTTTTCTCTGTCGGCTAATAACCATAAGCAAAGTGCAAACGCCCATAAAACCTGATGTCGCCAACAACACGAACGTTAAAAAGAAATTTATGCTAACGCCTATTAATCCTGTTAACCAAAAAACAAACGTTATCGAGAAAACCCAATTATACAAACCTGAAATCGACGTTACTTTTTCGTTAACAGAATATTTTGAACCATACTTTTTCTTTTTAACTTTAACAATGTTTCTCTCAATTAACCCTTTAAGGTGATAATCCACACTTGCCGGATTCGCTTCTAGTAACTCAGCCATTTTTGGCACAGTCAACTCGTTATGTGCAAGCAGTAACTCTATAACTGTTTTATCTTCTAAACGCTTGCTTTCCTTCATATTAACCGCTTGAAAGTATGACGCTTTACCTATTTTAAGATTTAAAGATTTGTTTATGTCATAAGCCTTTTATTGTCAAGCAAGCCATAACTTTAATCACATAAAAAACACATAAGGAGAAAAAACAAAAATGGGATTTTGGGAACATTTCGATAAAAAAATGGTTCTTTCACTACTCTTAGTCTTGACAATAGTAGCCGCGAGCGTTTTAACATACACTTACGCTTTAGCGCCTCAACTATCAACAACCCCGCCTCCATCAGCAACACCGGCACCATCAACAAGCACTCCGGCATCTTCATACGCGACAGGAATAACCGTTAAATTCAAAGTCATGGATACCTCAACATCTACACTCGTTAATGGTTCACTTGGTTACGTTATCAACTTTTATCCGACAAGCGCTGATCCATTTGAGAGCGCAAGTATGGATATAGCAACTACTCAAGCTTCATTCGATTCAACAGATAACGTTTGGCTTGCTGTACTCAACGCTGGACAATACAAAGTTCTAATTTACGATGGTAGCACCGTTTACCCAATAGTTCAAACTGTTACTGTGCCAGTAGCTGTTGACTCTGACATGGAGGCAAACTTAAGCCCCTACATGCTACAAGTAACCGAACGTGCAACACCGGGCATAACAACCGTAATTAAATCATACAACACTGGAACAGGTCTCTACGACACAACCGTAACAAACATTACTGACCCCGGAGCAACTGCAAGATGGCAAGTAACCTACGATGTTACATCAGCAGGTTTGCTTAAACAAATCGCCGCTGGAAGAGTGTATCTTCCAACCTACACAGGCTTAGCAGTTTCAAGCGTTAAAATCAACGGTGCCGCAACATCAGTAGTTCTTGACGCTGACGCAACAGACGACAGTTTAACAGGCCAATACTTCGTTATGCCAACCCTTGCAGGTGGAGTAACAGCACAAATTAACGTTGTCTTCACAAGAACAGCCGCTTTAGCTAACGGAACCTACACCCTAACACTATACGAGCAATACGTAAACCACAACACTGCTTACCGATTCTGGACAGACGAAACCGAAACAATCAGCGTGTACGAAGCCGCACCTTAAAAACAACAAAAAATAAATCTTCTTTTTTTTCCTTTTTTATTTTAACAGGGGATGGCTAAGATGGACAAAAAACTAAAAATCGCTGTCGTCGCTATATTGATAGTCGCAACTTTGCTTTCTGCGGCAACACTTTTTCCACAACAACAATCGCCCTCATTATCTCTTTTATCAGTAAGCAATACCTCTATAGCACCGCAAGGAAGCGAAAATCAAGCAACTCACGAATGGACAGGAAGCTTTTGGACAGTTCTTGCAACAACCGACATGAACGACCAATACGCTATGTACAAATTCAATAATGCACAAGCAGAGCAATACGGCAACAACAAAATAAGCGGGAAAACACTTACACCTACTTCTGAAATCACAGTTAAAATAACGCCTTTAAGACCTTATTGGGAACGTGCCTTAGATGTGCAAGCTGTTACCGTGTACCCTTTAACTAAAACAGCGCATAGTTCATACAGCGGAATATCTTTTGGTTGGGAAAACCCAACTACAGGACCATTTTCTGTACCCGTAGCTAAATGGGGTCAACAATACTGGACTGCACATACACCTTTTCAAATAGACATCTATAAAGACGGCGCACAAATAGCAACGGAAACAATCGATACATCAGGTATTACCCAAACCGTAATGTTGAGAAACGTGAATGATCAGTCAGAA
This sequence comes from Bathyarchaeia archaeon, assembly GCA_041653695.1. GTDB lineage: Archaea > Thermoproteota > Bathyarchaeia > Bathyarchaeales > Bathyarchaeaceae > Bathyarchaeum. Next base: position 2,475 of record JBAZEV010000073.1, on the reverse strand, counting down.
TGGATAGCTATAAAAGATTTAGGCAAACTTGGAACAGGCTATAGCGCTCCCACAATTGGCGACATTGCAATAATGGCTCCTGATTTAATCTTTAAAGACGTTGGAGCCGTCGTAAACTATCTTGACTACTATGGTAACAGTGATTACTCCTTCTCTAATTATTGGTTTGGCGGCGGAAACTATTACAAGTACCTAGATAAAGTGATGCAGAAAGCAAACGATGGAAGTCCGGGGTTATTCTACCGAACTGATGGTCCAATATCTTATAACGCAATTCCTCAACAGGGCAACTTTCCAGGCATCTATAGACAACAAGGCGGATTAACTGACGTATGGGCTAAACCGCTTGGCGCAAAAATATTCGAAAATCAAGCAAGCGGAACACAACAAACCGAAGGCAGAGTATTCCAAAAAGACGGGTTATCAGTTGTAAACTACCTCAAAGATGTTCGAGGCCTACCAACATTTAGCCTTAATGACATGAACGTTTGGCAACAAGGCTGGGAAATAACGGCAGAACGCAAAGTCAGAATATACCTTCCTTACGGCTCAATGTCAAGCTTAATAACAATGCAAATTAGCACTGAATTAGCCGACACTGTAGTTTGGCAACCTCCTGTATCAGACATTGAAATCACCGGTTTATCTTGGGTTGCTTCATCAACTGGACAAATAGGCGACCGAGACCTGCTAAAAATTGATTTACTACAAAAGAGTTCTATACAATCAACCTCAACAATAACTACACAATGCACAACAGGACAAGAAATCAACGTTAACCCTACAAATCAGGCTGTAACTTTAGGCCCCGGAGTATCAACAAGCATGTATGTTGAAGTATTAAACACGGGCGCGGCAGTAGAAAAAACAGGAACATTAACGGTGAAAGTTACAAACGCTCTTGGCTCTGTCACAAGCACAGACAGTATCCAATACACGTTACTGCCTAAAGGCGTACAAGGTTCTGTACTAACGTTAATGGTGAAAGACAAAAAAACAGGCTTACTAGTCACTGAACCTGTAGTAATCGGTATTTCATGGGGAACTGCTCATTCACAGACGATAACAACAACTGGCGGAACCTGTACTTTAGACATGCAAGGCTATCAAGGAACGGCGTCGTTGACTTCTATCGCAACAGACTATCATCAAGCAATGACTCCCACATCGATACAGATTAAGGGCGGATACCAAACTGAATACGTTGAATTGTTGCCTATAGGCGCAACAGACACGGATTGGCTAATGACTATTCTCGTTGTTATCTCTATTGTTTCAGTGATTGCTATAATTGTTTATGCTATCTACAAAAAACGTAAACGCTAAATCTCCCTTATTTTTTTATGGTAAAACACTTATATCTTAAACTGCTAACTTGTAAGCCATGAGTAAATCAACAATCGCTGAAGCAGGAGGGCTATTCGTATTTCTAGTTAGCATCTTTCCTATACTTCTCCCTATAACTATCGTTGTGCTTCTTGTTGTCTTCGGCTTTTCATTTGGCTCTATAGTTTACTACGGTTTTACAACTGCGTTATCACTGCTTTTCGTAAGCCTCATAGTTTTAGTTTTACTACACAAAATAGGTGTAGTTAACATAAAAGAGCAACCATACTTACTAGGCATCTTAGGTATAGTTTTCTGTGCTGGCTTCTTCTCAGAAAAACTAAACTTCTTCACTATTACACCGCCAATAGGCGTAAACTCGCCTCCATTAAGCGTAACCGCGTATGCCTCAATACTCGACGCTCCACAAATCAGTTTACTAATCGAACTGTTCGTTGTTGCCTTAATCCTTACAGGTTTAATCATTGCTGTAGCAAAAAGAAGAAGGAGATAGCCCTGAAAGCGTCAAGTCTGCTAATTGGACTAGTACTGTTAGCTGTATATGGCTTATCACTGATTCCGTCTTTTTCTTTCCAACTTGACTTTTTTTCAGTAAAACTTCCTATAGACTACGCAAACCCAATAAAGTTTATCGCGGACATGCAAATAGTTGAGTTATTCGGTTTCTCAATCACTTTTGGCTTAATCCTTCTAATTGTTATGATACTTGCCTTTGCTTCGGGGCTGTTTGGAAAATGACTAAACATCTTAACTCAACATTCGTGCTAACTTTCCTGTTAACCCTTACCGTTTTCTATTTGCTTATTTACGCTTCGGCTCAGGTTGCATGGGATTACGCCTCAACTAGCTCTAACGGCGTAACAATTGCTCAAGACGCCTATACTCAAATAGAAGCTCAACGGGAGGTCATAACATGGCAGTCAATCTTTCTAAATAACTTGTACGTAAGTTTTCTTCCTATTGTTTGTCTTCCCATAGTTGGCTTATTACTGTTCTGTGGAGTATTAACTAACACCGGCGAAGTTATCGGCTACTTAGCCTTCGCAACAGGCTATACACCTTTCAATTACCTGTTAGCAATTTCTTTTCCAGTAGGAGTCATTGAAATTTCAGCTTACGCCCTAATCG
>JBAZEV010000072.1:0-8097 GCA_041653695.1 Bathyarchaeia archaeon | reverse complement strand
AACGTTGACGTAGAGTTGCCCAGAAACAAGTTTATTGTTATCACTGGGTTGTCTGGGTCAGGAAAATCTACCCTTGCGTTTGATACTATCTATGCTGAGGGGCAACGAAGATACGTTGAAAGTCTTTCAGCGTATGCACGACAGTTTTTGGGGTTAATGGACAAACCTGATGTGGATTCGATTGAAGGGTTATCGCCAGCGATTAGTATTGAACAGAAAACCACAAGCAAAAACCCCCGTTCAACGGTTGGAACAGTAACCGAAATTTACGATTACCTTCGCCTGCTTTTTGCGCGTATTGGTGTGCATCACTGCCCAAAATGCGATAGTTTGATTCACCCTCAGAGCCCAGAAAATATTACAAGTTTAATAATGAACGAGCAAGGCAAAACGTTGACGTTTCTTGCTCCGATTATACGGGGAATTAAGGGAACTCACGAAAAAGTTTTGGAAGACCTGAAAAAAGACGGCTACACCAAAGTCCGAGTTGACCAACAGGTCTACGATATAGAGCAAATCAATGAAATCAAGATGGAACGTTACGTTAAACATTGGATTGAAGCTGTTATCGACACTGTAGAAATCGACAACGAGGAACGTTCACGAATCGCCGAAGCAGTTGAACAAGCCTTGGAAGTTGGCAAAGGCACCATGATAGTCATTGACAAGGAGCTGGACGCCAAACAGTTAAGAGAGGTAGAACGTTTCGAGGCTGAAATATTGTACAGCACGTTTGGTGCATGCCCAAATCACCCTGAAATCGTTTTTGAAAGCCTTGAACCCAGAATGTTTTCGTTTAACTCCCCATATGGGGCATGCCAGCAATGCCACGGACTAGGCAACACGTTAGAGATTTCTGATGACTTGGTGATTCCAGACAAAAACAAGGCAATCATCGACGGCGCGTTGGCGGTTTACGGCAAAATGGACCTGAGTTGGCGGGTTCAACAGATTGCGGCGGTTGGAAAAAAATACGGTTTTGACGTTTTCACTCCGATAAAGGATTTCACCCAAAAACAGCTTGACGTCCTGTTGAATGGAACCAAAGAATCGATTAACGGAAGCTGGTCAAGCGGTGCCAGCATGTGGATGAAAAACGGTTGGGAAGGAGTAATCCCCCAGACGATGCGGCTGTACCGCCAAACCGAAAGTGAAGGCAGAAAAGAAGTAATAATGAAGTTCATGAAAGAGAGCCCCTGCACAGCCTGTGAAGGAAAACGTTTACGCCCAGTAGTTCTTGGAGTTCGCATACAGGACAAAAGCATCAGCGACGTAACCGAACTATCCATAGAACAAGCAGTCGAATTCTTTGGTAATCTGTCAACAAAACTTAACGAAAAAGATTTGGTAATTGCTAAACAGGTGCTCAAAGAAATCAACGAACGGTTGGGTTTTCTCAAAAATGTTGGACTTGGATACCTCACGTTGGCTAGGGCTGCTCGGACGCTTTCCGGTGGCGAGGCTCAACGTATCCGTTTGGCTACCCAGATTGGCAGCAACCTGATGGGTGTCTTGTATATTCTGGATGAACCCAGCATCGGTCTGCACCACAGAGACAACATGAAACTGATTACCACACTACATAAACTGCGTAACTTGGGCAACACCTTGATTGTCGTGGAGCATGACGAAGAAACCATCCGCAACGCGGACTACATCGTGGATATGGGTCCAGGTGCAGGTGTTCACGGTGGGCAGATTGTTTGTCAGGGAACAGTTCCTGAGATTATGAACTGCAAAAACAGTTTAACGGGCAAGTATTTGTCGGGCAACCTGAAAATTGAGGTACCTAACAAACGGCGAAAACCTTCGGGTTATATGACCATAAAAGGTGCGAAAGAGAACAACCTCAAAGACATCACGGTTGAGCTTCCGCTTGGAGTTTTATGTGGTATAACTGGTGTTTCGGGTTCAGGAAAAAGCACGTTGATGAACTTGACGGTTATGCCAGTGCTTCGGCAAAACTTTGGGGAACATGTAGACAATATTGGAAAACATGACTCGATTACTGTGCCCCAGAAAGTGCATAACGTAATAGTGATAAACCAAGAACCAATCGGTAAAACGCCGAGAAGCAACCCCGCAACGTATACCAAACTGTTTGATGAAATACGGACAATTTTTGCTCAAACAAACGACGCAAAAATACGAGGTTACAAACCTGGAAGGTTCTCGTTCAACGTTAAAGGTGGCAGATGTGAAACCTGCGGCGGGCACGGGCTTATCCGTATTGAAATGAATTTTCTGCCAGACGTTTACGTGAAATGCAGCGACTGCAAAGGAAAACGTTACAACAAAGAAACCCTGAACATCCGCTACAAAGGCAAAAACATTGCCGAAGTCTTGGACATGGAAGTTGAAGAGGCAACCGAGTTCTTCAAAAACATACCTTCGATTTCACGGAAACTGGAAACCTTGATGCACGTTGGATTGGGATACATCAAACTGGGTCAGAGTTCAACCACACTTTCAGGCGGAGAAAGTCAACGTATCAAGATTACCCGCGAGTTAAGCAAAAACAAGTCTGGGCACGTTGTTTACATGCTTGATGAGCCTACAACGGGTCTTCATTTTGATGACACAAAACGGTTGATACAGGTCTTGAATAGTCTGGTAGCAAAAGGAAACACAGTTTACGTTATCGAACACAACCTTGATGTCATAAAATGTTGCGATTACATCATCGATTTAGGTCCTGAAGGTGGAGAAGCAGGAGGACAAGTAATAGCCCAAGGAACCCCTGAAGAGGTTGCCAAAAACGTTGGGTCTTACACGGGAAAGTTTCTAAAAGATTATACAAAATAAACAGGTTTGGTTGCTGGAATTGTGATCTCAATCTCTGGGCCGTCAAAGTTCAACAGTTCTGAAATCCCCACCGAGCCCGGAGTCTACATGTTCATGGACATTAACGGCGAGATTATCTATATTGGAAAAGCCAAAAACCTCAGAGCAAGGGTGCGGAGCTATTTCTCGAATTCTGACCAGACACCCAAAACGTTGCATCTTGTCCCAAAAATCAGAACCATCGAATGGATAATAGTATACAACGAAGTAGAAGCCCTGCTGCTAGAAAACAAGTTGGTTAAAAAACATAAACCAAAATACAACGTGAACCTCAAAGACGCAAAAACATTCGCCTACATCGCTGTTTCCAAAGAAGCGTACCCAAGAGTGTTTAGCACCAGAAAACCGTCATCAAGGCTGCACATGTTCGGTCCATACACGGAAGGTTACCTGCGGCGGGAACTGCAACGGTTGGTCGTCAAAATCTTCAAGATACGATCATGCAAAAAACTGCCCAAACGGGCTTGCCTGAATTTTCACATCGGATTATGCACTGCGCCATGCACAGGCAATGTAACGCAACAACAGTATGGTGAACAGGTAGAGCAGGCTCACCAGTTTTTGTTGGGAAACTACGAGCAGGTAACCGAAAAACTCAGGCAACAGATGCAACAAGCAGCCCACCAGATGCAGTATGAACGGGCGTTGGAGTTGCGGAACCAAATCTTGTCGATTCAGCTTCTTACCCAGCACCAAGTTGTTGACATACACCGCCGATACGACCAAGACGTTATCGCCTTCAGGCGACTGGGCGACAAGATGTTGGTTGTCCAGATGGGTGTTCGGAAAGGTGTTTTGTTGGGTAAAAAGGAGTATACACTGGATTTTGAGTACCAGATAGAGCAACAGTTTTTGAAGGAATTTTATAATACGAACCAGATGCCCCAAGAAATACTGCTTAACGCCGCGGCGTGGAGCGGCACCGAAGAAAAGCAGGTGTTGCAGGACTATTTTTCTAGACTATGTGGTGCTCCAGTGAATTTGTCTGTTCCAGAAGCTGGAGATGAGTTGGATTTGGTGAAGCTTGCAGAGAAGAACATTGAAGCAAACCTAGACGAAGACAGCGCCCTAGTTGACCTGCAAACGGCGTTGAATTTGCCTGCGCTTCCCCGAATTATTGAATGTTTTGATGTTTCAAATCTGGGACAAGAACATGTTGTCTCAGGAATGGTCAGGTACACCGATGGCAGCCCCGATAAAAGCAACTACCGCAGGTTTAAAATCAAAACAGTTACAGGGCAGGACGATTTTGCCAGCATGAACGAAGCAGTACATCGAAGATACAGGCGTCTGGTCGATGAAACTGCGCAGCTTCCGGATTTGGTTGTTGTTGATGGTGGACCAGGACAGGTTTCTGCTGCGCGGGCTGCGTTGCGGTCGCTTGGTTTGCAGGTTCCGCTTATTGGGTTGGCTAAGAAGTTTGAGGAAATCTTTTTGCCTGATGAAACATTGCCAAGATGTTTTAACAAGAACTGCAGGATGATGCTTTTGTTGCGTAGAATGCGTGATTCGGCGCATGATTTTTCTGTGAGTTACAGCCGAAAACGAGTACAGATGAAGACACGCGACGAGTTCCAAGCAAAATAACCGTTTAACATTTAGTCGATTTTGCGTTTGCTCAAAACCTTTTTGAAGTTGCCATGCGTTGGGCACTTGTATAAGGCGATGTGGAGTTGCAGCCGTTTTCCTGTTTTGTCTGGTTTTCCCGCCATTTTCCATGTTTTGGTTGGTTCGAATAGTTCGTTGCATTTTGGGCATTTGGCTGCGCGGGGGTCTGTTGCGGCGTAGTACATGCGGTTTCGTACGATTTTCATTTTGATGCTGTTTTGTCTAACCAGGTCATGCAAAACCGTGGTAAAATCGGCGATTGCGAAGGTTGACATTTTGCTTATTTCTGCTGTGCTGAAGTCTGTGTGGAAGTGTATTCCGCCCATTATTTCTTGTGATGTGAATGCGGCTTCTTTTCGTTCTTTTAGAAAGGCTAGGATTTCCTCTTCTACTGTGCTGTGGAGTTTTCCGCTGTCAAACTTTTTTATGGCTATGGGCATGCATGTTTCTCCCAAGTCTAGTTTTTTGAGTGAAAAGTTGGGGTTGTATTATTGTTCAGTATTGGGTATAACCACACAGTAAATTAAATCTTACGTCTTAATACTCGATATTTTTTGAAAAAACACAAAACAACACCCAAAAACAGCCACCCAAAACCACAAAAGATAATATAGACAACTCGATTTTATACGAATCTGCGAGGACAAAAACATGCCCATAGAAATCTTTGACGTTGACGAATTCATAAAAATCGCGGAACGAGCAAAATACTGCAACATAAAACGGTTAGACCGAGAAGTAAAACTAAAACTGCGAACCCCCAAAGCACTGTACACCCTAAAAGTAAATCCCACAAACGCAGAAGAAATAGTCAAAAAACTAAGCTGCGAAATACGCGAAATCTAGGCACAACTTGGCGAAGATCACAGTTTTACGTTTTTTGTGACAAAAAGTTAAACAGTGGTATTTTCTGGCGTATCCGAGTCCAGCTTTGACCAGTTTTACGTTTTCTGTTTTGTACTCCCGTTTCTTTGGCGAGTTGAAGAACGGTATCCAGTTTTTGATGTAACAAATAACAGTGAAAAAGAAAGAAAAGGTGTTTGTTGGTTTTTGGGTTAACCTTCAATTGTTTGGGGTTTAGCTTGTTCCGACGATTATGATTTCAAAGTTGAAGCTGTCTATTCCGGTGATGCTCTGGGAAACGGTCAACGTGAGTGTAATTAGAACTACTTGGTTTGGTCCGATTGCTTGTCCGTTGTAGTTCCAGCTTAAGGTAAGGTAGTTTTGTGCGTTTGATGGGTTCCAATTTGCGGCATTCAATGATAACGTCAGGTAAGAGGTGCCTTCATTTTTTATGTATATCGTGTTACTGATTGATGCCCCTGGCGAAGTTGTCCCCCAGTTGATGCTGGAAACAGGTGTAACACATCCACTGTCCATGTACGCGGCAACGCCTACGGTTCTAATGGTTCCACTACTTTGTAACCGGGCTTGGTAAGATAGTTGACCTTTAATCGAGTCAAACATGAACACATTAAAAATGAAGAACGAAAATAGGAAAACTGCGATTATTGTTTGTTTCCGTTTTTTGACGCTGTGCCCTAATGTTGCGAAATGCAAACGGTTAGTAATCGATTTTAGTTTGAGTTGGTTGGTTAACAGATTGTTTGCTGTCACTCTAAATGTTGTAGCAGTGGTTTTTAATACATTGCTTGTTAAGGCTCTAAATGTTGCAACAGTGGTTTTGTATCCATTTGCCAGTTTTTTCGTGAGTTCTCTTTTCAATTAGGTATTCTCCAGTTCTGGTTTTGCTGGTTGTGAGCTTTTGAGTTGGAACTCAGTTTAAACATTTTTTGAAAAATCTTGTTAGTTAGTTTGCAAATTCTTTTTTGCAACAAGAAATCCACTGGAACATTCTATTAGACACTGTTTTTTTCTAAAATATGGAATTCGAGAAGTTACTTCACAGTTTAATTACAGTTGTACCCGAGAATTTGTCAAAAAATTTGATGAACCGCACATCATTTAATCGTAAGCCAACCAGCAGGTCAATAGGCAAAAGGAAACATTTTCCAAAATTTCGTACGGCGGCGCTGTCATAGTTCAGTTTTTTTCCACTTACGCTTACAACTTTTATGCCGAAAAAGTTTTTTCCTAATGTTTGCCCTGCAAAGCCTTCAAGTAAAGTTGAGTATAACCACAGGAACCCCAGAAATACGAAGATGTTAAAACTGTACAGGAATTCTCCAGTAAACAACGCAAATACTTCCGCAGCCAAAGTCGCCACAATCGTGATTACAAAAGCCATCCCCATATCAACGATAAATGCCAAGGCTCTTCGGTAGAATTTGGCGATGTGCAGAGTTGTTTTTCGTTCTAAAAAATCAGCCTCTATTGAAAGGGCTTCCATGTCTTTGATTAGCCGTAATGCGTTATGGCCGAATTTGTTTAACCTGTATTTTCCAGTAGGAGTCTGATTTAGCAGTAGCTTTAGTTTTCGAAGATGAAAACTCATTGTTCCCGTATCAACATCAAGAGTATTCATCAAATCCGAAAAAGACTGCTCCTTAGCCTCGGAAAGGATAACCAAAACATCTCTTCTGATTTTATTAGACAAAAGAATGAACAGCTTAGAAATATTTTCCTCATCCACAGCCATATCTAAAACCAGAAGTTATTTCCACATAATAAGAAAGCACCCAGACGCGTACACAATCTGTTTACTTCCACGACTAATAACGTATTTTATATTAGATTAATACTTTTTGATTCATACCTAAGCCCTCAAAACCTCAGCACATATTAATTAAATTTCCAGAAAAAGGCCATTTTCAACAATCAACTGCTATTAGACTACTAACATGCGGCACAGCTGATTGGTTTTGTTAACGTTACATTAAAAAATAAAATAAAAAAGAAAAAGGGTTTATAGTGTGTATGTTACAACACACCAAAAGCAGAAACAAAAGCAATGATTCTAAAAAAAGTCAACTCAATATCATAACTGAATGTTATTTGAGTGGTTTAACTTAAGGTAAAAAAAGTTATATAATTCCAAGGCGCCCATCGTGTCATTGTGCATCAAAATGCTTTCCACACCCCAGAGCATAGATGATTCTACGAAAATCGAGAATTCACCCAAAAAAATGGATTTGGTTATCTGGACGCTTAACTCAGCCAAAACATTAGCGTTTACGTTGCAAAGCATCGATAAAGTGATTCCAAAAGAGTGCATAGGCCAAAAAATAATGATAGATGCCCATAGTACCGATGCAACAACAAAATTAGGAAAAAAATATGGGTGGAATGTAATCGACGCTAAAGAGGTAGGTATCCCCAACCAAGCAAACCAAGCATTGCAGATGGTGAACACTGAATTTTTTGCGTCTTTTGAACACGATGTTGTACTCAACGAGCACTGGTTTTCAAAAGTCATGAAAATCCTCCACGACGACCCCCTAGTTGCCGTGGCTCAGGGAGTAAGAGTAACCACGAACCCCGTGTTCAAGACCATCGAAGAAATCTGTTTAGAACGAGGCGTACCCTACACAAGCATCGACAACAACATTTACCGAACACAAGTAATCAAGAAACTCGGCGGATTCGACTCAAAGTATCTCATCAGTTGTGACCGCAACCTCAAAGAAAGAGTAACCGAAGCAGGTTACAAATGGGTTTCAGACAAAACAATAGTCTCAGACCATC
>JBAZEV010000071.1:0-8216 GCA_041653695.1 Bathyarchaeia archaeon | reverse complement strand
CTTCATTTTTAACACCAAAAATAGAAACAGCAAACAGACGTATTAAACTTTATTTGCCAATCTAAAACAAAACAAGAAAATTCAAAAGTTCAAGATTTGCTTAACTGGTTTCTGTAAAACGACAAAGCAGCCAATCCACCAGTATGCATGAACACCACGTTTTCGCCTTTTTTGAAGTAGCCTTTTTTGATTAAATCAATCAGCATAACCATTGCCTTGCCAGTGTAGACGGGGTCTAGGAATATTCCTTCTGTTTCCGCAACCAACCGCAATGCATCGGTCACGTCCTGATTTAGTATACCGTAACCGTCCTTGATGTAGCTGTCAAAAACAGTCACTTCATCAACATTCACAGATACGTCAACTCCAAAAAGCTGCGCTGCACCGTTAACCAAATCAACAATACCTTTCGTTGCATCAGTTTTAGACGCAAAAACGCTTGCGCCAACAACTTTGGCGCCGTAATCCAATAGTTTAGTTCCAAAAACCAAACCTGCCATAGTGCCCCCAGTTCCACACGCACAAACGATGTAGCCAACTTTTTCGTCTAGTTGCTTGAATTGGGTAACCAGTTCTTCAAACGCCAATGCATACCCAGAAACGGTCAACGGAACAGACGCACCCACAGGAACAACATAAGGTGTATGCCCCTGTTTTCGATACTGGTCGGCTAAAAGTTCCATGTACTCGTCAACATGCGACCCGTAACCCTCAAGGAAATGGATTTCGGCATCCAGTAGTTTATCCAACAACAGGTTACCGTCATAAACGTCTGGTTCAGGTCCAACCAAAACCAGAACAGGCTTCATGCCAAGACGCCTAGCAGCACACGAAACCATACATGCACTGTTGGACTGCAAAGCACCAGTGGTAATTACCACGTCTGCGCCTTTGTTTTTGGCGTCCCAGAAAATGAATTCAAGTTTTCGTGATTTGTTTCCGCCGAAGGCTAGGTCGGTCATGTCGTCGCGTTTGATGTACAGGTTCGGACCATTCATGGTTTTTGTTAAACGGGGCATACGTTGCAGTGGGGTTGGGAAACCTGCAAAACTTAGTTTTTGTTCCCGCATTCTTTGTAACACAGACGATTTGATTGTTGCCGTCAAAGCCTTTCACCTGTTTGCTGTTATTATTTGGGCATTACTTGAATCTGTAAGTTTCGGTTAAAACATGTTTTCAGAAAACAATAACTACAACCAAAAATAGAAAGTTTTAATAGACGAACAAATCGTCTCGGTTCAGGGAATGGTTTCAATTGGCAGTTAAATCTGTTCTAGACCTTGTCGGCAACACGCCGCTTATTCAACTTAACAGTCCAACAGGCGTTTTCAGCGGTTTTGAAGCAAACCTTTACGCCAAAATCGAATACGTTAACCCAAGCGGAAGCATCAAAGACCGAATTGCCAAATACATGATAGAACAAGCCGAAAAACGTGGCGACCTAAAATCTGGCGACATAATCGTCGAAGCCACAAGCGGCAACACAGGCATCGCATTTTCGATGGCAGGTGCAGCAAAAGGCTACAAAGTCGTTATCGTAATGTGTGAAACCATGACCGAGGAAAGAAGAAATTTCATGCGTGCATACGGCGCAGAAGTAATATCCACCCCAGCGTGCGACAGCCTAAAAGGCGCGGTCGACAAGGCAAACGAGTTAGCCAAACAACCTGGTTACTGGATGCCTGCGCAGTTTGACAACTACGACAACGTGGAAGCCCACCGCATATTGATGGGCAAAGAAATCCTAGACCAAGTTCCAAACGGTTGGGTGGACGCCTTTGTTGCAGGTGTGGGCACAGGCGGAACCTTGATGGGTGTTGCGAAGGCGCTTAAGGAAGTAAACCCCAACGTGCGAATCGTTGCAGCACAACCTGCGACTTCTCAGGAGCTTACAGGCGGAAAAGTCGGCGAACACCGAATCGACGGCATCGGCGACGGTTTTATTCCAAACATTGTGGACACATCCATCATCAACGACGCAGTCAACGTAAAAGATGAAGACGCCGTAAACTGGAGCCGAATATTGGCAAAAGAAAAAGGACTGTTCGCGGGTATATCCTCGGGCGCTAATGTTTACGCGGCTGTGCAAGTAGCTAAACAGATGAAGAAAGGTCAAACAGTTGTTACCGTACTACCGGACAACGCAGACCGTTACGCGAGCCTGGGAATATTCTCAGACAAAAAAGCCAAAGAAATACACGTGCCAAAAACGTTTGCACCCTAAAATAGGTTGTAAAGTACCAGTTTTTTATTCTTCAATTTTTGCCAACACATTCTGTGTGGGGTAACTTCAAGTGTTACGTTTCATATTCATAGGTTTATGCAAGAAAAGTACTTGGTGTTCACCGGCAGACCTAATGCAGGCAAAAGCAGCATCATAAAACAGCTTGTAGGATTAAACATTGCCATAGGCAAACACCCAGGAACCACACGAACACTCAAACATTACCCACTAAAAGACGGACTGGTTCTGGTGGACTTTCCAGGATTAGGAAAAATGCTTGGGTCATCCAAAAAATATGAAGAAAAACGCAACAAAAAACTTGTCAGGTTCCTGGAACATAACGCAGAAAACATAGTCTTAGCGGTTGTGGTCTTGGACATATCCACATTCATCGAGGTAACATGGCGGCTGGAAAAGAAGGGAATTATGTCTGTGGATGTTGAGATGGTAAAGTTTTTGGCACAAAACATCGGCGAGTTTCCATTGGTTGCCGCAAACAAAATAGACAAAACAAACAAACAAGACCTAGAAACAAACCTCAACGAGTTCCTGAACAGAATCAGCGACGGCGAACCAGCAAAAGTAAAAAACAACGTTTTTGCTGTCAGCGCAACAAAAGGAACAGGAATTGGAGAACTCAAAAAAGCGATTCATGAAATTTTGGTGGCTAAAGGCTACAAAACACCATTCAAAATGTAAGCACAATAGAAAGACAGGGTTGTCCGTCTATTTCCAGATGTTTAATGCTTCTTTAAGTTCACAATGAGTTTTCGCGTAATCTTCCAACGATACACCCTGCAATGTTGCGTCAACCGCTTGCCGCATCGCAGTTGCACCGGCTCCAGTCCCACTTGTGTGTCCATGAATTCCGCCGCCAGCCTGTATCACGAGGTCAGTTCCAAAGAATTTCATCAACGCAGGAACCAACCGCGGATACAAACCACCCGAAGCAACAGGCAACACCCGTTTTATGCCATACAACTCTTCGGTGCTTGCGTCACGGTTTTCGGCGACTTCCTCTTTGGTTTCAGACATCTTCCCAACAACAGTGCCAACATGAAGCTGGTCCACACCAATAATCCGCGCAACCTTAGCGATAACCTTCATCGAGATACCATGTTTCGGGTTCTTGGTAAACGCCGCATGCCCAGCACGGTGAGCATGAATTACAAGGTCAAAGTTTTGGTCCCGCAACGTCTGCAACGCAGAAAAACCGCAGGTCAAAATGTCGATCATCATGTACCGTCCACCGTGATCCAAAACAAACTGGGCACGTTCTATCATCTGCTCGGTCTCCGCGGTGATGTTAGCCATGTAAACCTTCTTTTCGCCAGTTTCGGCTTCTGCGCGGTCCCGCATCTCAAGAGTTGAAACAATACGGTCGTTGAATGGGTTAAACCGTTGACTACTAAGGTTCTCATCGTCTTTTACTACGTCGCATCCGCCGACCCATGCATCGTAGGCTACTTTTGCGTGGTCTGCGGTTTTTAGTCCCAGTTTGGGTTTAATGATTGTTCCAACGAAAGGTCGGTCGTATACGTTGAAGAGTTTTCGGATTCCAGTTATGCCATATTTTGGTCCTTTGAAGCTTAAAACCAGCTCCTTAGGCAAAACTATGTCGTTAAGTCTAAGGTTTTTAAGAGCCCGTAAACCGAACACGTTTCCTGCTATGCTGCTTAGGATGTTGGGCATGTTTGATGGCTCGAAAAGTTCGATGGGGTACGCAATTTTGATGTTGTTGCCTTCGATACTAAAGACGCACGCAGCAAGTTTTTCCACGTATGGTTTTATGGTTGTTAATTCGGTCCATGTTCCAACCGAGCTTTCTGCTGCTACTCCGCCTGCGGCTTCTTCTAGGCTGATTCCGAGCGGTTCAACGTAGAAGTCGCAGATTATGTCGGTTTGTTTTGGTGTATAGTTGCGGTCAACAAAATCTACGTATTTCAATTTGTTATCAACAACCCCTTTAGCCAGATATTAATAATATACATGTGTCACGGTTATAGATTAACGGTTGGGAAAACATGCAGTTCATGGTAAAAGTTTTGGGAATACGTTCCGGCGGAAAACAGATAATAGTAATGGACAACGAATACGCCAGCCTGCTGGGAATACATTCCTCAGACCGTGTAGAGGTAACATACAAAAACCAGCACATAATCGCCATCGCAAACGTTGCAACAGATTTTCCCAAACAAACCCTAGGCATCTACGAAGAGGTTCAAGAGAAACTAAAAGTCAAAACAGGCGAAACCGTTGAAGTAAACCCAGCTGAAAGACCAGAATCTCTTGGATACATCCGCGACAAAATCTTGGGACGAAAACTACGTGCCCCAGAAATCAAACAAATAATAATGGATGTTGTTGAAAGGCACCTAAGCGATGTAGAATTAGCCGCTTTCGTAACAAGCTTGTACATCCGCGGAACCAGCATGGACGAAGTTGAAGCCCTAACAAACGCCATGGTGCAAACCGGAAACACGGTAGACTTCAAGAAAACACCGATACTGGACAAACACAGCATCGGCGGAGTTCCAGGCGACAAAACCACCATTCTTGTGGTTCCGATTGTTGCAGCGGCGGGGTATACGATTCCTAAAACTTCTTCGCGAGCGATAACGTCTCCTGCGGGTACAGCAGACAGAGTAGAAACGTTATGTCCAGTCGATTTAACAATTGAAGAAATAAAAAACACAGTAGAAAAAACGGGTGCTTGCCTAGTTTGGGGTGGTGCGCTTGACCTTGCACCTGCGGATGATTTGCTTATTCAGGTTGAGTACCCGTTGTCGATTGACCCGCTGTTGTTGCCTTCGATTATGAGTAAAAAGAAGGCAATCGGCGCAAACTACATTGTGGTGGACATCCCCACGGGTAGGGGCGCAAAAATAAAGACAATCGGGGAAGCTCAAGATTTGGCGCAGGACTTCATCGAGTTAGGTAAACGGCTAAACATGAATGTTCAATGTGGCGTTACGTTTGGTGAACAACCCATCGGACATGCCATAGGACCAGCCCTAGAAGCCCGAGAAGCTCTATCAACGTTGATGGGAAATGGTCCAGTTGATTTAGTGAACAAAGCAACAAGTTTGGCTGGACTACTTTTTGAGATGATGGGCGCAAAAGATGGCATCCATAAAGCGCATGAAATTCTCAAATCGGGTCAAGCAGAAAAGAAGTTACGGGAAATAATAGATGCCCAAGGAGGCGACCCCGACATAAACCCAGAAGACATCATACTGGGAAAACAGGTTACAACAGTTAACGCCACAGAAAAAGGACGAATCCAGTGGATAAACAACCGAGACATCGCACAGGTAGCCAGAACTGCGGGTGCGCCTAAATCAAAAGGTGCGGGAGTTTTGTTGAATAAAAAGCTTGGCGACAAAGTGGAAAAAGGCGAAACACTGTACACAATATATTCTGAAAGTTCTCAAAAACTGGAGTCTGCATTTGTGTTAACTCAAAGCCTTAATTCAATAGGCATAACCGAGAAGTTTGGCGAAAAAATGTTGGTTGACCGAATCCCAACAAAGAAGGAAGCACACGAAAAACAGTTCATCCTTGAACGTTAACAGACCAGCAAACGTGTGGTATGAATATGGTTACCGCAGTGATTTTTGATTGGGACGGCACATTGGCAGAAACAAAAAAAGCGGTTGTAGAGTCGTTCCAGAAGGTGCTAACAGATGTAGGTTGCAAGGTAACGGATCAGTTTCTTTTACGGTTGATGGGAGTTGGAACAAGAAACACCATCATACAGGCACTGGAACAATGCAACATGCCATATGACGAGGAACTTTTGGTTGGGTTGATTAAAGAAAAAGTTAGAATCCAAACAGAACTCACAGGTCTTGTTGAACTTTTTGAAGGAGCAACCGAACTTTTAGCGGCTCTTAAAGGTCGAACCAAAATTGCGTTGGCAACGATGAGCGGCAGAAAAGTCATCAATAAAGTGTTAAAAGAAAAAGGAATCAGGCAATATTTTGATGCTGTAGTAACAGCCAACGAGGTAACCAAACCCAAACCAGACCCAGAAGTTTTTCAGGTTGCGGCAACCGAACTGAAGGTTAACCCAGAAGACTGCGTGGTTATAGAGGATTCAGTGTTTGGTGTACAAGCAGCCAAAACAGCAAAAATGAGGTGTATCGCAATTCCCTCAGGTGTGTACAGCGCTGAAGAACTAGGCAAAGAGAATCCAGACATGTTGGTTAGTTCTTTGGCTGAAACTAAAAAGATACTCAGTTTTGTTTTCGGCAACAGTGCTTAGGTAAAATGTTCAAAGCTTTTGAATCCACCCTTAAATATGGGTGACAGTTTATTCAATATGACATACGTCATTCTTATATATTATCAATAAAGAGAGTATAGTCAGGCGTAACCAAAGTGCTTCCCTGTGAAGTCGCAATCAAGTCAGTGATTCCAGCAATTCGCTCAGCCATAGCAAGAGAGCTAATACAAACATACGGGCTGAAACAAAAACAAACAGCCGAACTGCTAGGCATAACCCAAACAGCGGTAAGCAAATACACAAGGTTTTACCGAGGCACAGTAATCGAAGTGGAAAGAATCGAAGAAGCAAGCATCATCCTGAAAAACACTGTTTCCTCGTTAGCCAACGGTGAAATGGACAAATACGAACTCGCAGAAAAACTGTGCAGAGTCTGCGCAATAATCAGGGAAAAAGGAATCATGTGCGAGTTATGTTCACTGTCTGACCCGAGTATAGATAAGAAAAAATGTTTAATCTGTTGCCAAATTGGCAAAGAAAAAATAAAGTAACCAATTGCCCAAAAAAGTCTAGGCAATTGAATGTTTTATTGTTGTTTAACTGGTTTCTTCTGCAGAGGCTTCAGCAGCTTCTGCGGGTTCCTGAGTTTTCTCAGGTTTCTCGGCTTTTTCAGCTTTTTCTGTTGTCGCGGGTTCTTCTTTCTTATCTTGTCCAGGGGCTTCAGGTTTCTTGAATGTTTCAACGAACTTTACTGTTGTTAGTTCAGGCACGAAACGTTGAATGTCAAATGCGATGCCACGTTTTGCCAGTTGTATTCCTTCAACGTAAAATGAGTCATCAGGCATATTTACTGTTACAGACGCTTTTGCAACTTTGAACTCAAATTTTTCAACTTCAACTGCGGGTACTCTGCGGTGAATTAGTGCAGCTATTTTTTCTTCGTCTGTTTTTAGTTGTTGTTTAACGGTAACCTCGTAGACCAACGTTTTGCCAGCCAGAGGCGGGTTAAAGTCCAAGGTTACACGTCCTGACCCGATGGTTCGTACAGTTGCGTAACGTTTGTCGAACTCGATTTGTTCACCTAAATGTGGTGTTATTCCGCGAACGGCAAGTCGTTTGAGTGGAATAAGTTTTATTTTTTCGGGGTCTCTTTGACCGAAGGCTTGCTCTGGAGATATTTCAACGGTCTCTTTTTTCTTAAGTTTGCATGTGAGAAAAGCTTCGTCTAGGGCTTTTAGTACCCAGTTTTCTCCAACAACAATTAGTCGTGGCTCGAAGATATCTCCTTCTTTGAAGAGTTTTTTCTCTTTTGCGATTTCTTCAGAGGTTGTATCGAAAACCTCTCCAGTCTCTTTCACGCTACCAGTATAGTCAACAAGGATGAAGTCACTTTTTTGAATCGGCACACATATCCTTCCTTAATAGGGTTCTCTGATGATTTCTAGCCAACAACACTACTCATAAATGTTACGTATCCACTACGCCAGCAACAAACCCAAAAAAACCAACAAAACAATCAGTAACTAGTCAATGTCAACAGTACCACAAGCAGGGAAAACACTGTCCAAATAAAATGTAAACTAAAACTGTTAAAGTAAAGAAAAAAAGGTTAAAAAATGGTTAAGGATTTGTAAAAAAGAAGAAAAAATCTTGGTTTAGTAGTCCTCGTCGTATTCGTCTTCGTCTTCTTCGATTGTCAGTTCGTCGTCGGTTGCTTCTTCTTCCATTGATTCTTCTTCGACGTAGTCTTCTTCGTTAAGGCTT
>JBAZEV010000070.1:0-8308 GCA_041653695.1 Bathyarchaeia archaeon | reverse complement strand
TGCCGATTACATCTGTTTTTGTTGGTAATCCAAGTAAATCTAATGTTGCTTGGTTGCAGTCAACCATGTTTCCTTGTATGTCTAAAATTATGATTGCATCCGTGGATGCTGCGAATACTGGTTCTACTGTGGTTAACCGTTCTTGGGATGTTTTCAGTTGTTTTTTTGTGTTCTCCAACTCCGTTTTAAGACTAAAAAAGGATGCCACGTCGCCATAGGTGTTTCCTTTTGAGGTCAAAAACACCAGTCCAATAAACAGGTAAGCAAACGTGTAACTGAACGTGTTGAAATATGCCTCCAACTCTATACCTGTGCCGATTCCGGCTATGGCAAAGCATGTGATTGAAAGTAAAAACATCAGGTTGCTTGTTTCCCGTTTTTTTATGTAAAGATAAACCGAAACTGCAATAGTAACAACCGTTAAACTCTGCATCAGTGGTGGAAGAACCGTTTTTGCAGGTATTGGGATAAACATCAGGAATAGTGATGCGGCTAAAACTAAAACAAATGCCTTGAATGGTTTATCAAAATCTTTCATGTTCCACAGACTGGAAATCACCACAATCAGTACTGCTGACAATATTGGTAGAATTCCCCAGAGTAAACCTTGGGATGATTGTATGTTTTTCCATCCCTGATTCATCAATATGTGGTTAGGAGACGCAACAAGAAATGATAATGCAAAGATTAGTTTGCGTTTGTCGTTGTCTTTGTGGTACATGTAACCAAAACTAACTGCGAGAATTACCGCAAGAAATGATAAAAACCCCCACATTACGGTGTAATCCAATAATCATTTCCCCTTTAACTCCTTTATGTAATCTGAAAATTTATAATCGTTTTTATCTTTAAATTTCAAGCCACATTTGGAGTACAGCTTTTTTAGAATAATTTCCTCTATCACCTTTGCGGATGACGACAAAAGAGTCTCAAAACATTTTGCAAAAACCTCAGGTTTGTCTGCGAGGTCTTTTACTGTTAACTGGGTGTTGCCTTCGATAAACGTGTAGATTACTTTGATGCCTTCCTCTTTGAAGACCTCTTTTAGTGCTTCATCTACAGCGTCTACAAACCTTTCGTTCCAGTTCTTTTTTTCTGTACCATTGTGCCTTCTGACCAATTTCGGTTTACTTCCACCACACGCCGTCTGTTTAGCACATTCCGTGATTTGTTGCATTTAAGTCATATGAACGTGTGGTATGTATTATCATTAATGCTATTTATTCTAATTCGGAATAAAAACGATTTATTATGAGTATATTTTTCATATCTAAATGCTGACTACGAGTCGTATAACATTCAATAAATTCGAAAAACGTGTACACACTGTTGCATAATTTCTAAAAACAACATACTTGTTAAGTATGCATAAAAACTCCCAGCAAAATCAGAACTTTCCCACAACCTGAAACTGAGAACTGTCCGGTCTCAGAGCCGTTTTCCTTCTCTTATGTGTTTTATATTTCATTTTGTGGCTCTTGCAGTACACTGAACTGGTTCTGGTTGGTGTTTCAAAGTCCTTATTCATGGATTGGTTGTTCAAGATGGAAAACTATTTGAAAATGATTTTATTAGAGCACGCACAATCTTACCCTCTATCATTGTTTACGAGCAAGAGATGACTCACCATGAAGGGCAAAAGCGATGTACTGGTAATAGGCGCTGGTGTGGTTGGTTGTGCCATCGCAAGAGAGCTAGCAAAGTACAAAATTGAAACATTGCTGTTGGAAAAGGAAACTGATGTGGGTTCTGGTGTTAGTAAAGGTAACAGCGGAGTCCTTCATACTGGTCTATACTACCCAAAAGGCAGCTTGAAAGCCAAACTATGCGTTGAAGGGCGACTGATGTTTCCAGAACTGGCGAAACAACTTGATGTGCCTTACAGATTTTGTGGAAAACATGTAATTGCCAGAACAGACGAGGAACTCGAAGAATTAGAGTCCTTAAAATCTGTGGGTGAAGGCAACGGCGTTTTGGGATTAACCATAATATCTGGCGAAGAACTGAAAAAACGGGAACCCAACATAGACGCTCTTTACGCTTTGTATTCTCCTGTGGCTGGGCTGTTTCCTCCTTACCTTTTCAGCATTGCCTTGGCTGAGAACGCCTTGAACAACGGCGTGAAAATCCATGTTAACACCAAAGTATCCGCGATAAAACAACTAAACAGCGGCTATGAAGTAACAACAAACCAAGGAGTATTCCACACTAACGTTGTTGTGAACAGCGCCGGTCTGTACGCGGACCAAATCTCTGCCATGATTGGCGTAGATAACTACAAGCTCTACCCATGCCGTGGGGAGTATCTTATCCTCGACAAGAAATGCAACTACTTACTCAACAGCATGGTTTACCCGGTACCGCCAAAAGTTGCAGGCGTTCTGGGGGTTCATCTCACACCAACAACAGATGGAAACATAATGATTGGACCCAGCGCCGAGTTCATCAACGAACGTGAAGACACCAGAACAACAAAACAAAAAGTCCAACAACTAATTGAAGGCGCAAAAGATTTACTTCCATCCATCCCCCTAAACGAAATCATTTACGGTTTCTCTGCGGTGCGGTCTAAAATCACTCCACCCGAAGAGAAAGAATCACGTGACTTTATCATCCAAGAAGATGCTGAAAACTTCATCAACCTTATCGGAATGGAATCGCCTGGTCTTACGTCCTCGCCAGCAATCGCAAAAATGATTGCACAACTGATTAAAACAAAACTGGATATGAAAGAAAAAACAGACTTCAACCCGATACGAAAAAGAACAACCCCCTTCCGAGAAGCATCACGAACTAAACAAGCATCCTTAATCCAAAAAGACCCCGCATACGGCGAAATTGTATGCAGGTGTGAACAGGTCTCTAAACGTGAAGTTCTAGACGCATTAAACAACCCTATTTCAGAAAAAACCATCTCCGCCGTAAAATACCGCACCCGTGCGGGTATGGGTAGATGTCACGGGGGTTTTTGTTTGCCAAGAATTGTGGAAATCCTAAAAGAGGAATACGGGTTGCGTCCTGAAGAAATTAAACTGAAAAACTTGGATTCGCCTTTGTTTATCGGAAAAACCAAAACTCTGAGGGAGAACAAACAAAATGAGTGACTTAGCATCTCAAGATGTTGATCTGGTAGTAATTGGTGGTGGTCCAGCTGGACTTGCCGCTGCTATTAGTGCAAAGAAAAACGGTGTTCAAGACCTGATAGTTATCGAGCGGAACAATTGGTTGGGTGGTATTCTCCCGCAGTGTATTCATGACGGTTTTGGGCTTGAGCTTTTCAAGGAGCAGTTAACTGGTCCAGAATACGCTCAACGATACATCGATGAACTGAACAAGTTGGCGATTCCTTACATGCTTAACAGCATGGTGCTTGAGATTACGCCAGAAAAAAAGGTGGTTGTCGCAAGCCCGAATGGTCTGCTTTGTTTTAACGCTAAAGCCGTAATCCTTGCTATGGGTTGCCGTGAGCGGACCCGCGGGCAGATTTGTATTCCTGGAACCCGTCCCGCTGGGGTGTTTACTGCGGGTGTTGCCCAGAACCTGATTAACCTGCAGAACGTGATGGTTGGCAAAAACGTGGTCATCCTCGGCTCGGGGGACATTGGGTTGATTATGGCTAGGCGGCTTACGCTTGAGGGTGCTAAGGTTCACGCCGTTGTGGAGATTCTTTCTCATACCAACGGTTTGCCGCGCAACATTCAGCAGTGTTTAATCGATTACGGTATTCCGCTTATGCTTTCTCACACTGTTACAGAAATACATGGCAGAAACCGTGTTGAAGCTATTACAATCTCCCCAGTGGACGAGAACCTGAACCCAATCAAGGGAAAAGAAAAGCGGATACCCTGCGACACGCTTTTGTTGTCTATTGGTTTGATTCCAGAAAATGACCTGTCAAAAACTTGTGGTGTTGAACTCAGTCCTGTTACTGGCGGCGCCCTTGTTGATGAGCGTCTTGAAACATCTATGTCTGGCATTTTTGCGTGCGGAAACGTTCTGCATGTCCACGATATAGTGGATTTCGTTACCATCGAATCCGAGAACTCAGGAAAAAGCGCAGCAGAATACATCCTCGCAAAGCCACAAAAGATGGAACAAATCCGTGTAGAAGCGGGTAACGGCATACGGTATGTTTTGCCCCAAACCGTATCCAGCGGAACCGACCTTGAGTTGTCGATTCGTGTTGTGTGTCCTGAGGAAGATGTGTCTGTTGGGTTCTTTGATGGGACGCGGCTGTTGAAATCTGAGAAGTTTCGGAAGGTTCATCCTGCTCAGATGATAAAGATAAAACTGGACAGAACTGAAACTGCTGGTATTACTGGATTAAAAGTTGAGGTGCTAAAGAAATGAAAACCGAAATGATCTGCATCGGCTGCCCAATGGGCTGTTACCTCACTGTCGAGTACACTGAAAAAACAATACAGAACGTTACTGGAAACCGATGCAAAGTCGGATTAGACTACGCCGAAAAAGAGATTTCCAACCCAGAGCGAACCCTGACAACCACCGTGAGAGTTAACGGCGGTCACCTACCGTTGGTGAGTGTGAGAACCAACAAGCCAATACCAAAAGGCAGAATCTTTGACGTTATGAATTTGCTGGCAAACGTTGAGGTGAAAGCACCAATCAAAATCGGGGATGCGATTGTTCAGAATCTTTTTGATACTAACGTGAGTGTAGTGGCTACAAAGAACATCCTGAAAAGAGATTGAACAACTAAAATGTTAGTTGGTAGCGGGGAGTTGATTTGAACAACCGATCTCTGGGTTATGAGCCCAGCGGGTTTACCTGGCTACCCCACCCCGCTACGTTCGGGCAGAAAATTTGAAGCCAGCTTTTTTTTCTAGCCCGGTATGATACCTTTGTCGCACTCTTTCTTAAGCTTTGCTTTATTTGTTGTTGTTTTTTGGGTTTTTATTTCGGGTGGTCTGTCCCGCTTTTTATAACGGCGTTATAATTATATACGGGAAACCTATTTTAGTATTGTATGACACCTTTTGTTTGTTGGAGGTTTGTGGTTGGGCAACAAAACTAAACCTGACATTAACCTTGATTGTGTGGGTCTTTTCTGTCCTGAACCCGTTTTCAGAACCCGTCAAGAACTCGACAACCTTGAGGTTGGACAAGTGCTTGAAGTAGTCGCAGACGACCCCGCCGCCGAGGAAGACATCCCCCGTATGGTAAAACGGCTTGGACACAAACTCATTGAAATGTACAACCAAGATGGCGAGTTCCATTTTGTTATCAAAAAACTAAAGGAGTAAACAATAGTTGAGGAAAGTGTATCTGGATAACGGCGCAGGCATGCCAGTTGACCTTCGGGTCTTCGAGGCAATGAAACAATATTTCTTGGAAGATTACGGTAATCCTTCTTCGGCTCATTCTTTTGGTAACCGCGCCAAAGCAGGTGTAGAGGTTGCACGTCAAAATGTTGCAGATTTGGTTGGTGCAGAAAAGTCCCTGGAAATGGTTTTTACGTCTGGTGGGACAGAATCGAATAATTTGGCGATTAAAGGTGTTGCGTTTCGTAACCGGTCGAAAGGAAACCACATCGTTACCTCTGCGGTTGAGCATATTTCTGTGATTAACATCTGCAAGTTTTTGCAAAAGGAAGGCTTTGAGGTTACCTTTGTTCCCGTGGACAAACAGGGCGTGGTTGACGTTAAGGCGATTGCGGACGCGTTAACCGACAAGACGATTCTGGTTTCCATAATGTATGCTAACGGCGAGATTGGAACACTCCAGCCGATTAAGGAAATCGGGAAACTAACCAGTGAACGCAAAATTCCCTTCCACGTGGATGCTGTTGCCGCGGCTGGTAAAGTTCCGATTAATGTCAAAGACGAAAACATCGACCTTTTGTCTGTTTCATCCAACGACCTCTACGGACCTAAAGGAGTTGGTGCACTTTACATCAAAAGTGGCACACGAATCCAGCCAATTGACCAAGGTGGGGGTCAGGAACGTGGTCTGCGTTCAGGTTCAGAGAACGTTCCCGGAATCGTTGGTATGGGCAAAGCAGCAGAATATGCCATTGCTGAGATGGCGTCTGAAAGTGAACGCCTGAGTAAGCTGCGTGACCGTTTGATTGCTGGTGTGTTGACGAAGATTCCTTCCTCGTTTTTGAATGGTCACCCAACTTTGCGTTTGCCTAATAACGCGAATCTCAGGTTTAGTTATATAGAGGGTGAATCTCTCATTTTAGGGCTAGACATGTACGGAATTCAGGTGTCCTCAGGTTCTGCGTGCACCTCCAAAACGTTAGAGCCGTCCCATGTGTTGCAGGCAATCAAGTTGCCCCACGAAGAGGCTCATGGTTCGTTGGTGTTCACGTTAGGCAAACAAACATCCGTTGAGGACATAGATTACGTGCATGAGGTGCTACCTGATGTTGTTAAACGGTTGCGGGCGTTGTCGCCCTTAACTCCGAATGAACTGTTGAGGTGAAAAATGTATGGGAATGTATACCGAAAAAGTAATGGACCATTTCATGAAACCCCGAAACGTAGGCGAAATTGCTGATGCAGACGGTGTTGGAACAGTCGGCAACCCCGTATGTGGCGATTTGATGACCATGTACATCAAAGTCAAAGACAACAAACTTGAGGATGTTAAATTCAAAACCTTCGGTTGCGGAGCAGCCATAGCAACAAGTAGCATGACCACCGAGATGGCAAAAGGCAAAACTCTTGATGAAGCAATGAAAATCACACGAGCCAACGTAGCAGACGAGCTAGGCGGGTTACCACCAATCAAGATGCACTGCTCAAACTTGGCTGCGGATGCGTTGCATGAAGCAATAAAGGATTACCAAAAGAAGAAAGACGCCAAGAAGTAATTTTTTATTTTGGCTGTTTTCTTGTTTATTTTGTTGTTGTTACGTTGAACTTGGTCTGCAGGTTATCGCCGTAATTCATTTAATGCTTTGGTTTTACAGTTATATTTTGAAAATAAATTTGTCTTATCATTGTTGGTTACTTGTGGGCTGGGTTGGTAACTGATGGATTGTGACCTAATAATTTGTACCAACAACAGGCGTGTTCTGTTAAAGGATACTTTAACTAAGATTAGGTCACAAGTGGATTTTAATAAAACTATCATTGTTGATTCTTCGCAGTCTCCTGACCAGCAGTTTCTGGAGCAAATCGCTGACCGTGTGATTTATACACCAAACGTTAAACTTGGTTGGGCACGTCAAGAAGGTCTGTTGGCGTCTAGCTCTACTTATGTTTTCTTTCTTGACGACGACATCACCGTTGAAGATGGCGCATTTGATTTAATGATGACTGAAATCAAAAAACAGAATGTTGCAGCAGTCAGCGGTAAAGTGGTTTACGGGTTTAACAGTGATGATGTGTTGTTTAAGCTGTTTAGTGCTGGGAAGTTGCCTAGGAAGGTTCACAGTGCTGGGTTTGTTTTGATGGAACGTAAACCTGTTTTGGCTATTAACGGGTATAACCGTGACGTTCACTGGGGCGAAGACATGGATTTGGCTTACCGCCTAGAAACGCGGGGGCTTACATGGGTTGGATGTGAAGCTGCTACTTGTTATCATGAAGCCACGTTTAAAGAACAGATTATCCGTTCTTGGCTTAATGGTAAAAGCTCAAAACTGTTATGGCTTCGCGGTAAGAGTCTGTTGCGGATGTTTGGGCACTTTTTTGGGAAAACGTTTGTTATGCCCGTTTACTACTGTTTCAAGACCCGTGAACCGCGGGTGTTGATTTACTATTTTGCGATGAATCTGGTTGCGCTTTTTGGTTTTGGGTTGGGTTTAAAAAATGAATCTTGATGTAAAAATGGCTTACCGAAAACTTAGGCAACTTGTTGGTTCGCCCATGTGGGTTAACTGTCCCGAAAGTGTTCAACTGGATACCCAGACCCGCTGTAACCTTGACTGTGTTTACTGCAATGTTCAAAAAAGGTCCAGCAACCCAAAAGGAACAATGCCCATAGAAACAATCCGATACATAACTGAGTATTTCAAAGGCTCTAAACTGTGGTGCATCGCACCATTCATGAACGGCGACCCACTGCTGGAGGAGCGGCTTCCCCAGATTCTTGACCTGATTGGTGGCAGTGGTCAGGAAGCAGTTTTGGATACGAATGGGACGTTTACAAAAAATCTGGAGATGTTGATTCACCCAAGTTTGAAGCTTGTTAGGTTCACGATTTCTGCTTCGACTCCGCAGACATATGAGAAGGTTCATGGTAAACCGTTATTTGAAACCGCGTGGAACAGTGTTCGATGGTTTGAGAAAAACAAGTTGACGTCTCAGAAACTGTGGATTAACTACATCGAAAACAA
>JBAZEV010000069.1:5851-8442 GCA_041653695.1 Bathyarchaeia archaeon | reverse complement strand
CTTGGCAGTTTAGTTGAAGAA
The DNA here is from genome assembly GCA_041653695.1 of Bathyarchaeia archaeon. Lineage (GTDB taxonomy): Archaea > Thermoproteota > Bathyarchaeia > Bathyarchaeales > Bathyarchaeaceae > Bathyarchaeum. The sequence continues at coordinate 8,421 of JBAZEV010000069.1, read as the reverse complement.
TACTGTAGCTACTTCGGGTGCGATGCCAAAAAAATCATGGAAAACAAGTTCAGCAAACTTACACCCGTTTCGTCCCGTCCTTACGGAAACCTATACGCCTACTAGACTGGTTTGTTAAAGCCAGTTAGGCTTCCCATCAAGGTATAACGTCAAAAACTTTGCAAACAGTGGATTCGCCGAATACAGTTTCACGATTTCTTTGTTTACCAATATTTCAGCAGAATCCAAAACGCCCTTGGACACAAACTCTGCAACGCCAACAGTTTTTCCGCCGTCAACCAATTTGTCTTTTAGCAGTTCAGCTATGTCTGTGTAGTTTCTTTTTGTTTCAACTACCCAACGTCCATCTTCTACACGCGGTCCAGAAACTGTTTCGGTTGCTCCTAAATGTTTTTGGAGAAACTTGTCACAGTCTTCCTTTTGGTGTATCGGTGGACCATTATGTTTTTTCATGTTCGGAAGAGAACACGTCTGTACCTCAAACAGGAACACGTTCATGTTGATTTCGTTACTCCACACGGTGTCGTTTAGAACCTTGAAATCGTGTCGCTCTAACATGTTGCGTAACGACTTCTGTGACCTGTAAAGCTGTCCCCACAAAACATCAGGCACAACGGAGTCTCCATTGAAGCTGACGAACACAACAGCAGAGCCCCGCGCACCAAGTTTTTTTTGTAACTCTTTGTTGTTTAGGGGCGTTACTTCTGGTGGGTAAAAGAACTTTAAATCTGGGTTTTCCAAAAACGCTCGGGACGCTGCAACAAACTCGTCTAGTTTAGTTTTTCTTACCGCTGCGGCAACGTTTCTTTCCTTGTCTACGGGGTCAACCATCACAAAGGGTTCACTGAACATGTTTTCGGCATCTTCTAGTTTGTTGTAGTGTGCTTTGTAGTCAATTATTGTTCTTTGTTTCCAGTATGCCGCAGCCTTTAATGTATTAACAAAGGAGCCGTAATTCAAAACAAGCAACTCACAAAGGTAACCGCTAAAGCCTCCAACCTTGATTTCTGCACCATAAACGCCCACGCCTTTCATGAACCGTTTAAGTAACCGTGCTTCTGCGCTTTTTTGTTCATCCAATAATGGTTTCACAAAATCTGTGTGAAACGGAGTCCTATCCGTGGCGCTGACCCATTTGCCATCTTTCACCTTGTAACATGGAACAATGTTTACCCAAACATCATCCACGACTGCTTCAAGGTATGGGTGTTCTGCAAACCTTTGAACCTGTTTGTTGCCATCTGTTGCTTTTTTGGCGATTTCCAGAAAGGTTGTTCCAAACGTTTCCCGTGGCGTGGTTGTTGGAACCTGTATGAATACGTCGATTTCTGGGTAGTCTCTTAGCCACGTGTTCTTAGCAACAGAACCCTCTAACCTTACATCGGCTTTGATTCCCCGTTTGTGTGTTTGCTGTTCCACTTTTTCAATCAACGACTTGGCTAATAACGCAACCTTTTTTCTCTCGCTTTCGCTGGGTGTGACTCTTTTCAGGACTTCTGTACACACAGTTTCAAGGCGAGAACTCACAACAAACCACCTGTTACTTAGCGCAGACCTCTAGTAGATTCGAGTAAATTGGTCCTCTGGGAGTTAAATCGCTTTTTTTAAGCCGCAAACACGATACTTTGGCGGTTCCAAACTCGAAGTTACCCAGTTCTTGAACCAGTTTAACTAACTGGGGCTTATTTCTTCCAGTCCTAACACGCGCAATCGTCAAATGCGGACTGAACCCTTTGTTGTCTGGCGCAAAAACCAAGCCTCTAAGACGGGGTTCCAGCTGCGCGAAAACGTTTGTTAACTCTTTTGCGCCTTTTGTTATTCCTGCCCAAACAACCCGTGGGTTAGTCAAACGGGGGAATACGCCTAACCCTTTCAGTTCTACTTCGATGGGTGTAAACTTGATTTGTTTCATTTCTTCGTAGATTGGGTCAACCATTGCTGGCGATGTATCTCCCAGAAAACGGACAGTCAAATGGATATTTTGCGGTTCAACCATCTTCAGGTCTGCGCCTGTGCTGGCAAGCATGCCTTGTGCTTTCGTTAAGAGTCTGGTTATTGTTTCGTCTTCTATGTCGAAGGCGAAGAACGTTCGGATGCTTCCCGCCATAAAAATCTCTCAATACTTCTGGTTACTATAATGTTTCATGTCGTTGTATTTTAAAACTTAATCTATCAACGGACCTCAACCTGTAACTTGGGAAAACCAGGGGAAGCGAGGAAAAAACCCCATGTAGCGCTTTCGCGCCAGAACCGAGTTTACGTCAAACCTGAGGGGGTTTTGCGCATTTGCGCACGGACTCGGGTTCTTTGGGTTTCTTTCTCTCAGTTGGTTGTTTACAAAAATATGCATTATACTATATGCCGTTTTGACCAAATAAGTTTTGTTCCAAAATTTGAATATGATTCTGACTCTGAACTATGCCCTTATTGTTAATCCGTATATGTTCTTCATACATGTTAAATCAGCTAAACGCCAAGAATGTTTCAAGGCAAATTTGGTTGGGTAGTGGGTATAATGAATTCTATAAAACATGTAACAATTCTTGAAATAAAAGAACTAACAGACACCA
>JBAZEV010000069.1:0-5841 GCA_041653695.1 Bathyarchaeia archaeon | reverse complement strand
AACTCCAAATCGATGAAAGCAGTGGCCCCCTAGTTTTCCGCTGTTTGCCTTTCTTGTGATTGCTTTTTGGTTTCAAAAACTGTTTTATAACTTCTAAATGCAAGATACATTTAGAGCACTGCTTGATACGGGAGAGGAATCTGCGATAAGTGGTAAAATTGTTTTAGGTTTAGCTGGGATGCCAGGTGCTGGGAAAGGTGTTTTCCGAAGGTTTATCCAAAAAATGGGTTACCCCGTTGTGACGATGGGTGACCAAGTCCGCGAAGAAGTTAAACGGCGGCAACTGGAGCCAACCCCTGAAAATGTTGGCAAAGTTATGCTTAACCTGCGCGAGTTAGAGGGTCCCGCAGTTATAGCCAAACGTTGTGTTCCAATAATCGAAAACGTTAGCGGGGACGTAGTTGGGGTTGACGGCATCCGGAGCCTTGTTGAGGTTGAGGAATTCAAGAAAAGTTTTCCCAACTTTGTTTTAATTGCAATTCATGCATCCCCAAAAACTAGGTATACGCGGCTTTCCCGCCGAAGACGAAGCGACGACCCACAAAACTGGGAAACGTTCATGGAACGCGACCAAAGAGAACTTGGAATCGGCATGGGCTCCGTAATCGCTACCGCAGATAATATGCTAATAAATGAGGACTCTATTGGTAATTTTAAAGACGATATCCGTTACCTCTTAAGGAGAATACTAAACCAATGAGCGCAGTACAAGTCCATTTTGAAACAGAAGTAAACCCCACCGAAGACCTAGAAAAAGTCAAACAAGCAGTCGAAAACATTTTTGGAACCTTAAAATTTGAAACAAAACAACGAAAATGGGGAACATTGCTTGTATCCAACTCTGCCGGACATGAAGCCCTCATCAAACTGTACGAAATCCTGAAACGTGAACAAATCATCGCCGCAGCACGAAAAGTCTTACGCAGCGCAACGGATGAATCATCTGTTACGTTTTATTTGAACAAACAGGTTGCCTACGCTGGGCACATATCATTTTCTGAAGAAACCGCCGAGTCCCCATTGGGTCCGATTAAGGTTCAAATCCGCACCAATGACCCAGAAAAAATAGTTGATTGGTTAGCCCCAAGACAAAAAAGAAGACCTCCCACATCGCGTTCAAGATAACTTGTGGTAAATATGGCATCGCCAGAAATCGGGTTATCTATGCTTTATTCTCTTAGGGAACCTTTTTTGGTTGTTCCAAAACTGTTAAACAAAATTGGAGTAACCCACATAGAACTGCCCGACGAAGGATTGCACGCCTTAAACCAGCGAAGAGTAAACAAACTAAAACAGGTCGCCAAACAACTAGACCTAGACTACGTTGTACATGCACCTTGGGCAGGAATAAACATAGCAAACCCTGACCCTGCGTTGCGGCGTGCCACGTTGAAGCGGTTAACGAAATCGTTATTGTATGCCCGCCAATTAGATTGCCGTTTGTGGCTGTTCCATCCGGGCATGAATACACCGCTTAGCCACATTTACCCTGGACAGGATTGGCAGATTAATCTTGAATCTGTCCGAGCGTTACTGAAAATAGCAAAACGTGAAGGCGTAACAATTGCAATCGAGAATGTCCCAGAGCCTTTTCCGTTTCTCATGAAAAACGTGGACGATTTCAGGCGTTTCTACTCCGAACTCGGCGACGACATCCCGATGGTGCTTGATGTGGCACACGCCAATATTAACAACCAGATTCAAGACTTTGTATCTCAGTTTGCCAAAAAGATAATCCACATACACGCAAGCGACAACAACGGAACCCAAGACCAGCATCTGGGAATCGGAAAAGGAAACATAGACTGGAAAAATTTTGCAAAACAACTCAACGACATAAAATACCGCAACATCGTGATGATAGAATCAACAGAAAACGTAACCGAAAGCATACAGTTTCTGCAAAGACTCTTCGTTTAATCCTCTATTTGTGAAAGTTCCAACTTCAAAAAATCATGCGCCACCAAAGTGTTTGGAAAAATCTTTTGCGCCTGCTCAAGCAACATGTTCGCGTTATTGTACCTGGCACTGATATGAGTCAAAACCAGCTGCTTAACATCGGCTTCTTTGGCGGTTCGTGCCGCAATACTTGGAGTTGAATGGTTATCCTCTAGGGCTCGGGGCATTAGTTCATCTTCAAATGTTGATTCATGAATCAGCAAATCAGCGTTTTTGGCTAAATTTACAACCTGCTCCGAGTAACCCGTATCCCCGGTGTAAACAATCTTTCTTCCCCTGCGGGGCTGCCCCAAAACCGTTTCAGGCAAAACAACCCTGCCGTCTGGAAGCGTAACCTGTTTGCCTGCTTGAAGCTTAGACCACAACGGACCTTCAGGAACTCCTAGTTCTTTGGCTTTTTTTGGATAAAACCTTCCAGGTCTTGGCTTTTCAGTAAACGAGTAAACTAAACTGGGGTCAATATGAACCGACTCTGCTGCCTGTACGGTGTATTCGTTTTCGTCACAAACAATGCCCGCAGTTTTTTCGTATACTTCAAGCGGAAACGTAAGCGTATGCGGAACTGTCTGGTTGATTGCCTCTATGAACTGTTTGATTCCCACAGGACCATAAAGTTCAACCTTTATTGACCGCCCCAGCAACGCCATCGTCTGAAGCAGCCCAGGCAAACCCAATATGTGGTCGCCGTGCAGGTGGGTAACGAATATTTTTGTTGGTTTATGGAACCCCACGCCTGCTTGTATCATCTGACGTTGGGTGCCTTCACCGCAGTCAAAGAGAATTAACTCGTTTTTTCTTCGGATTGCAACCGCTGACAGGGCTCTTTTTGGTGTTGGGATGCTTGCGCTTGTTCCCAGAAATGTTATCTGTAAATCTGTCAGCTTGCCGCCTCCCATGTAACCGTATATCTGTTATTTGATTAAACGTATAGGTGTAACTAAATTTTTTCGAAAACAACAATCTCCCGTGTCAAGCTTCTGTGGATGTACACAAAATGTGACTCCAGATGCTTGAAGCCTGCTGCTTGGGCAGTTTCGCCGATTGTTATCGTTTTAGGTGCAGCCATACAGATTCTTCCCCCTTTCGGAAGCATTTCAACAATTGAAGGCAAAAAGTCTTCAATAATCAGTCTGGTGTTAGTTCCCAACGTGCTCGCCGACCTGCCATACGGGGGGTCTGTCACGATGCAGTCAACTTTGGTTATAGGCGGAAAACGTGCATCAGCAATCGCAACACCTTCAAGGCTAGCGCCGTAATGTTTTATGTTTTTCAGTCCGCCCTTCAACATGTGCGGTTTTGCGTCAAAACCAACAACACGGCAACCAATCAAACCTGCTTCGATGAGCATGCCGCCTGTTCCACAGAACGGGTCTAAAACTAGTTCACCTTTTTTTGGTTGTGCAAGGTTCACCATTACTCTGGCTAGTTTTGCGGGCATGGCTGATGGATGGAAAAAGGGACGTTTTCTGGGTCTTCGTTCTGAGAACGGTTTTGCCAATATTTCGGCTTGTTTTAGCCCAAAAAAGAACCTGTTATCCGTTAACACCCCGAAAAACGTTTTTTCTGGCTTGGACAAGTTTACCTTTGATGTTTTAACGGCGTTGAGTATCTGTTCGCCGAGGTCACCTTCCAAGTTAACGCGGTCTAACTCGGGGTTGATGCCTTTTACTCTTCGTGTTCGCACAACAAATGTTTGGTTGCCAACAAACTTTTCCAGTTTATCCGATGTTATGTTCTCGTAGATTTCTTTGAGGTCAGCTTTGCAGTGGAATATTTCTTGGCAACAAACACGGGTCATCGCTGCGCGGGCTTTGATTGCCTCTAGGCAGTTAAGGTCTGCTTCTAGGCGCAGCAGCTGGGTAGACTGTTCCGTGATTGTGTAATTGTAGCCTTCCGCTGTCAGTATCGCTTTTACTTCAGAAACAGGTAAAGTTGGGTGTTCGCCTGAAATAAGAAAAAAGAGTTTCTCCAAGTTATTTGGCACCTATCCGCGTAGAGCCTCCGCGATTAAAGGCGCAAGAGAAACTGTTTTAACTGAACTGGAAATGCTGTCTGTGGCAACGATTTCTTCAGCACCGCTGCCTATGATTTTCTGTTTTGCTTCTCCAACCAAAACTGGGTGCACACAGGCGCTGTAGACTCTTCGTGCGCCTTGGCTTTTGAGCATCTTTACCGCGTTGGCGGTTGTTCCACCCGTGCTGATTATGTCATCGAAAACGATTACGTCCCTGCCCTTTACGTCAAGGGTCTTTTCTTCTACCTGAATCTCACCAGTATATCGGTCGCGTTCCTTTTTCAGCCAACCACAACCCCCACCAAGAACACGGTTTGCCTCTTCAGCCAAACCAATCGCACCCTTATCGGGTGACAACGAAAACGCGCCATCAAATCCAGAGTTTTTGAAATACTGGGCAAGTGTGGTTATTGCTGAAAGATTCTTTGTGGGCACCTTGAACCGTTCCAGGGTCTTTTCTGCGTGAATGTTAACGGTTATGAACATGTCTGCTCCGCAGGCTTCAATCAATTTAACTAAGGTTTGGCTGCTGATTGCCTCGCCCGCTAAGAAACGTTTGTCTTGCCGAGCAAACGCCAAATAGGGCACAACAGCGGTTACCTTTTTTGCCCCTAAATCTTTGACCGCGTCTAGCATCAACAAAAGCTGCAACAGGTTAGTGTCCTGTGGTTTCTCGGTGGTTTGAACCACTACAACGTCTTCGCCGTTTAGGTCGCCCTCGAAACGTAGGCTGTATTCTCCGTCAGGAAACGTTTTGAGGACAACATCAACAACGGGCACATTCAAGGTTTCTGCAACTTTTTGTCCTAAACCTTTGGATGCTGGACCCGGAACAATTATCAAATTTTTCCCTTCTGCTCGTATTCTTCAACTAGTTCTTTTGCTCGGCTCATCCGAACCATCCGTTCTTCAACCATGCAGTCAACAACCTTTTCAATCAGTTCTCCTGATGCCCCCGCTGTGATTGCGAGGTTTCTTGCGTGAAGACGCATATGTCCTCGTTGGATGCCTTCGTTTGATAATGCACGTAACGCAGCAAGGTTTTGAGCTAAACCAACCGCAGCCATGACTTCTCCTAGTTCGTTGGCTGTTTGGGTTCCCAGAATCTTTACTGCAACCTTGGCGGTTGGGTGTACTTTTGTTGCTCCGCCGATTATTCCAACAGCCATCGGCAACTCGATTGAGCCGATTAAGTCGCCGTCACTGTTTTTCTCCCAATATGTGAGGCTTCGGTATACTCCGCTTCTACCTGCGTAAGCGTGGGCTCCTGCTTCTACGGCTCGGTGGTCGTTTCCTGTGGCTGTTACAACGGCGACTATGCCGTTCATTACTCCTTTGTTGTTGGTTGCGGCTCGGTATGGGTCTACAACACCGAAGTTGTATGCTTTAATTATTCCGTCAACAACGTCTTCGCCGCCAACTGCATCTTTGGATATTACTGCCCATGCCCGTGCCAGTCGTTTATCTGCAAGGTTTGAGAGTATCCGCAAAATCACCCTGCCGCCTGTTATGCTTTCTATCATCGGGGCAATTGCTTCGGTCATGGTGTTTACTGCGTTTGCGCCCATTGCGTCCCTGCAGTCAACGTGAAGTTCTGTGATAACCATTGGACCCGTTTTAGTGTCCAAAACTTTTACTTCTAGGTCTTTTGCTCCTCCGCCAACTGACAGCAACATCGAGTCTTGGTCGTTGGCTTTTTTAAGTATCTCTTTTTTGGCTGACATTATCTTCATTTTTGCCGCAAAAGGCTCGGTGATGTCTACTACCTGTATTTGGCCAATCATTATGGGATCTGTGCTGCTGGTGAAAAATCCGCCTTTTTCTCTTGCCATCTTTGCGCCGTATGACGCAGCGGCTACTACGGATGG
>JBAZEV010000068.1:0-8556 GCA_041653695.1 Bathyarchaeia archaeon | reverse complement strand
TGAACTGCCCTAAAATCAATTCACCGATTGCCCGAATAACTGGCACAGTCACAGCGTTACCGAGCGTTTTGTATCTTTGAGTATCGCTTACATTGTTGGTCCAGCCGTCTGGAAAGCCTTGTAATCGCTCGCATTCTGTAGGGGTTAAACGCCGAATGTTTCTGTTTGATTGTGGTTTATTTGTGCCAAAACTTAGCATTCCGTCAGTTTGTAACGCTTGAGCAGTTTCTATTACATCCCAACTATGACGGTCTAAGCTGCCCCTGCCCCCGCTTCTAACACTTAACAGGGTTGTTGAACCGCCTAAAGTCCAAGCTGGGTTCTTTGTTGCATCTCTTTCTCGTTGCTTGATGTTACCGCCCAAATTATCGGCTAAGATTGCTGTCATGTTGCTGTGCAATCCTCCACTATGGCCGCCGCCTGTGAGGGTTCCAGCAACTTCCCCGACTTCTGTATCCTCTCCACCATTGCACCCGATAGGAAATACTTGTCGGGTACTTGCGCCTCTAAGATGTCCGATAATGAACACTCTTTCCCTGTTTTGAGGCACTCCGAAGTATTTGCTGTTAAGAGTTTTCCACTCAACCCAATATCCGATATTCCCCAACTCTTCCAGTACGGTTCCAAAGGCTTTTCCTTGTTCGCTGCTAAGGAGTCCTTTAACGTTCTCCAAGAGTAACATCTTAGGTTTTTTAGCCCTTGCGATGCGAATAATTTGGTGAAAGACCTCTCCACGCTCTTCGCTGAATCCTTTGCGTTTGCCAGCCAAACTATGAGGTTGACAGGGGAAACCGCCAACTCCGATGTCGAAGTCTGGAATGTCAGCTGTGTCAATTTTTCTAATGTCACCTTCTGTAAGCTCTTTTTCACCGAAGTTTTTACGGTAGATTTGGCAGGCGTATTTGTCCCACTCGTTAGCCCACACAATCTTGAAATTACGGGCACATTGTTGCCGCCCGTTCCCATCTTCGTTGACAATGCCGGACACTGGTTGACCATCTGTGTTGAGAAGCAACGTTTTCCCGTTCTCAATCCTTGGGTAACTAAGATTTGCTCTTTCGAGTCCAAGCCTGAAGCCTCCGATTCCAGCGAAGAGTTCTGCAACCCTGATTTCTTTTTCATTCACTGTTTACCCTCCGATAGTGTGGTTCTTTTTGCCGTTACTGAATTGGAAGCCCCCACAGCCTGGTAAACCCTAAAATGCCGTTCAGCAATAACGCTCCACCTATTTTCAAAACGCAGCCTTTCACCCCTGAACCCCATCTTCTTGAAGCTTTCAAAACTCATCACTCTAACGCCTTTGCCATATGCCCTGTTTAAAACTTCTTGAGGACAATACCGCAGGCAAGTGTTTGGGCAGCCTACAGCAACAGCTATTTCCAGTAATTCGACATACTCAAAATTTCTAATTGACATTAACACCTGTACCTCCAACGTAACTCCCGATTCAACCGTTCCCTCTGCTCATCACGCAAACGCGCATGTTCAGCCAACAATTCAAGCCGCCAAAAATCCCCACACATTATTGAAGCTCCTTCCGCTTTTCACCTGAAACCTCACCCCAAACATGACACCCACACCGAACATCCTCCTCAACACTAACCCTGTGAAAACTGCACACGCCTAAAACCTGATTTTTCGGCTTATACAAAGCTGTCATAACCGCTAAGTCAGAAACGCCTTTAGGATGCCTAGCAAAACCACATTTTTGTGACTTAACAAGCGTCTGCAAAGTAAAACTGAAAAGCTGACGCTGAGGATTTCCACCTAAATCCAAATTATGCTTCACAAACAGAAGTTGCAAGGCTTCTTTCAACAAGTGATGCTGTGTAGTTTCATCTTGAATAGCAAGACGTTTAACTGCTTGACTCATCTTGTTTTCCTCTTCATTTACAGGTATGAACACCAGTCGTTCTTGTTTTTGTGGAATAGCCAACCTCTCTCCTCCGACACTATACTATACTACTATACTATACTATGACTCATTTTTTTTTATTTTAAAATAGGAAATTGATATTAATAACGCAAATTTACTATACTATACTACTACACTATACTTGATTAATCACCTTCTTCTCCTATTGTGATAGGTTTGCCTGTTTAGTTGGATTCTGCGTTTTCCAGCGCATTCGGGGCAGTACAGTTTTTTACCTCTGCCGTCTGGCGAAAACTCTGTTTTACACTGTGCACATGTTTGTTTGTTCTTGCTTTTCTTCCAATGGCATTTAGGTTTCGGATTCATTAAAGTCAAGTGTAGTGTGCCTCCGTTTTTCCTCTGAAGTCTTCTGGTTGGTTGAGGTCTTCTGGGCAGCGGACTGCAACTCTGCCTGTTGAGCCGTAAATGGTTCTAACTACTGGCCCATGTTTACCGCAAACCTCACATATTCCATTCACGGCTTAGAAGCCCCCATAGTAAATGTTGGCACATACTGCCAATTACTTAAGATATAGATGGTTGAGCCATCAGAAAACCAAAAGTCATAACATGGGTTAGAATCAGCGTAATGAGGCTCCCAATAAATTGCAGGTTTAAACCAGTGACCATCAAACTCAGTGGCGTAAAAACTCCAATTCATCTTGTTAATATCAAGAAAATAGTTTGTTGAATCAATATAGCTTACATTTTGAGAAACAAAAAGGTTAGTGCCGTTCCAGCCAAAATCGTAAGGTAAAGCCATACCGCCGACATTAAAGCCCATGTCAACAAGTTTCTGGTTGAAGCCTTCAACTGTTGTGTTTTGCCATTGAAAATAAGCAAAAACGCAGGCACAAGCTATAACTGAAATAAGTATGCCGCAAACAAAAATGATAATGCGTTTTGGTTGCAGTTTTGCTTGTTTTCCATTGGAGGCTGTGGGGGCTGGCGTATTTGTGGGGCTTAAACTCTTAATCAAGGGAGAATGAAAGAACGCTGTTTGAGAACAAGCTGTACAAAGCCTTTCCACTACGCCTTAACCTCCACTGTTTCGCCGTTGCAAAGCTGAAAATGATAAGTTTCACCTTTAGGCTTAACCGCTTGCTTTTTTGAGTCGCCAAACCAGTACATTACCCAGCCAGCCAAAAAAACGCAGGTTATAACTGGCAACATCAAAAAACGATAACCCACCTGCTTTAGTTTACCAGTCTGCACGTCTTTTCAGCCTCCATGTCTGAGCTCTGCGGTTGGTTTCGTAATCAAACGTTAAACCTGCCTCCTCAATGTAGCCAAGCTTCAAAAGTTCGCCTCTTCTTGGCGTGACAGTGTTGATGCTCCAGCCGAGAAACTTGGCTAAGTCACGGTCAGTTACTCGACAGTTTGCTTTTTTGAAAGCTGCTAACATGACTTCTTGTTTTGGGTGTAGCTTGGGTTTGTTTAGTTCTGCTTCTTGTAGAAAGATTTTGTAGGATGCCAAACTGGTTTGAGTTACCTTCATTTGTTTACCTCCATTAACACCCAAGTTTTACCATCAAAAACAAAGCGTTCATTAGTGCCATAGAAAACATGCAAGTCTGTTTCTGAGTTTTCTGTGCAGAGTGCTGAGTGAAGATTCCCATTAAGATGATGTTCGAAAAACATTAATTCTTCTAAATCTGATTTTAAATTACAAAGATTCTTTAATGCTCGGTCATGTCTTTTGTTTATTGATCGGTTTTTGGGCTTTTGCCAATTAATTTTGTTAACTATTGCTTCAACATCTTTTACAAGATTACCAAGTTTAATATACTCATCAAGTTCCATCTCTAGTAGTCTCTCCTTTCTTTCCACACGTTCATGCTACAGTTACGCCAACAATACGCTGTAGCCTTATACTGGCAACCGCGGCATTCAGCACTGGTAAAATACTGTTTCTTTTTCTTAACTTCACGTTGAACTGGCACGTTTGGCTTTCCAAGCTGGTCAATTAACGGCTTATCAAAACTCATTACTTACTACATGCCTCCTTTTTCTGGCAGAAAGTTACATGTGTTGACCTGCCATATCGACCATTAGAACTAACTTTAGTTGTAATCAAACCCTGTTTTTCAAACTCTTTCAGAATGTAAAGCAAATTTCTAGTTGAAAGCTTGCAGCCCGTCAAAATAAAATAGTTAGAGGCTACTACTCCACTGATTGTGGGGCTTTCGTCTTTGATTATTTTTAGAATTGTGTTTCGGTTAAATTTTGGTTTAGCAGCTATCTGTTTAGCAATTAGCCTGTAGGGAACTTGAGCGTGGCAGTGGGGGCAGGTTACAAGTGTGCCTTTGAACTTTTTGTTTGAGTTTAGCGTGTTTGCCTGTTTCAGCGTGGATTTAACGATTACTCTTCTGTCTTTTGTAATGACTAAAGTTTTCACAGGTTTACCTCCAATGAATCTGAATCAACAAGATGCACAGTGCTGTCGGGGCAAAAAACCCGCTCGCCTTTCTGTACTAAAACAAACCGTTTCTGGCAGAGTCGCATTTGACCACAACCAGAACAATCTTTGCTTAACATTGTGGCTTCTCCCAATTATTGAGTAACTCGCTGATTTTTGCAAGACACTTTTCTGGTGCGGTGTAAAAGAAATGTTTTTGTTTTTCATCTGGAGCAGTTATTAGGTAGCCATCTTTGACAAACTTGATTTTAATTTCACTCACGCTTAGTTTGCCTCCATTGCTTGTGTAAGCCGTTTCAAGCCACTCTGGGAACCCCAATCCAACTCAGCGCCAACACATCGAGATTGAAAATGCCTCCAAAAATGGGTGCATTCACGCAAAAACATACTGTGAAGTAATAATGCAAGCTGACGCATCACGGGCAATCGTTCTCCTTTGCAGCCTGAAACGGCGTACCCATGACTTCATTTTTGGGAAAAACCAAAGCTTTTAATGGACAATTTCTTGTAGCTTCAGCCATTTTTTCCACATCCTGTTTTTTATGATGCTGATTTTTTTGTAAACGGTAACTTGTTTGAATATGCCTTATAGTGTCTGGGCAGATTCCTTTTAACGGGCAAATATGGCAATGCACACGATAATCCATTTTATTCAATTCTCCTTACTTTTCCCGTTTCGACTTTAGGGTGATTAAGCAAGCCTGGAACGACATTGTTTAGAAACTTGACTTCGCTTAATGCCTTAGTTAAATCGTTGAATGCTTTTGGGCATCCTGTGTCACAGACGGTTAATTGGCAGTCGGGGCAAACCAAGCTTTAAGCCCTCCGTTTTCGGTACCGCACTTTAAGTTTTGGGCAATCAATGATTTGGCAGAATGGGGTAACGTTTGGTTTGCCGTTTACTGTTGTCTTGCACCTTTTAGCTTTACAGAAAGTTATGCGATAAAGCTGTTTAGGGTGCTCACGATAATAGCCTATACAAGAATGCATGTTAAGCCTCCTGTTTTGTTGGGCATTTTACGTGGCGGTACATTGTGCGTTGTTGTGGTGTCCATCCTTGGCGTGACACGTTGACCGTGACGATTCGGCTTCTATATTGTTCGCCTATGTGGATTGTTCCGTTGCATTGTTCGCATGGGTGTTCAACATGTTTGGCTGTTTTGGGTTTAGAATTTTGTTTGTTTTTCCAGTGTGCTTCTGCTCGTTCTTTTTCGTTTTTAACTGTGGCTTTGTAGTCTGCATTTTGCTTTTGCAGTTTGGCAAGGTTAGCTTTGCGTTCAATTTCAAACCGCGTTATCATTTCAGGCGTTAAATCTGCTAAAGTCACTGGTTAAACCTCCCGTCAAGCAGCCAAGATGTGAGTTTCTGGCATGTTTGGGGTTTGCAAGTGTCGTTGAGGCTTTCTGCACACTGGAAGCATGTGGCATCGGTTAAAACTTGGGTGATGTTTGGCAAATCAAGTTTTAGGCTGGTTCTGCCATCGTAAACTTTGCGTTCCAAAATTGACAGTTGACTTTGCATTGTTAGGCGCTCCGTTTCTTTTTGATTATGTAAGCGTAGCAGTTTGCCCATGTAGCATAACTGTTTATTGTATCGTCTGACATGTTTGCGCCTCCTTTGTTTTGTGAATTTGGTTTATTGTTATGGTTAATATGTCGCTTTCATTGATGTTTGCTATTTCTATAATGTTTATGGGTATTACGATTCTGCCGTTTGTGCCTAATTTTGCGGTGAATACGTAGTTTACTGCTTGCGAGTTAGCCATTGCTTTACCATCCAATACCACAATACGGTGTTTTGGTATTTAAGTTCTTTCTATACAAAATAAATTAAATGTAAAAAGTAAAGTAGGTGTAAAAAATACACCAACTATTTTTATGGCAGAGTTCATCGTGAACTAAACCACTTATGACAAAGTTCTAAGGCTGCATCTTTTCAAGCCAAACTTGGCATATTTCTCAGGGATGACATTCCAATTTTGCATAACAGGTCATATTTGATGGCAAACTTGTGCCTGAAACTGTTACAGTGATTACGGTAGACGATGTTTGTGTCCAGTAAAATTTAAAATCAGAAATGACCATTGTAGCAGCGTCAAAACTAAACCATGCTCCAGTAGCGTTACCAGCTAAACCAGATGTTATAGCAAAGGTTGTTGCTGTCGAATTAGCTGCAACTATAGAGTTGTCGGTTAAACCTGTGCCTAATAAAGCATTAGACCAACTTATAGCTTCAGTATTTGTAATATAGCTTACACCAGTGTATTGGCCTCCCCAAATACGGGCTGTCCCTGAGTTAACTAAAGATTTACCAGTTGCCCCTAAATCAGCAACAGTGCATTCAAGGAAAACTGTTTTTGTGCCATTGTTCCAAAACGCCTCATCAGCTAAACCAGAGGCTTGATGTAAAGTATATGATATTTTTGTTCCCGCTGTTTCTGTGCCTGATATTGCTTCTATTTTTACAGTTGTAAAAGCAATACTGTGATAGGCTTTTCCTATGTGAATAATGTTTAGATTTGCGTAACCACTATTTAACGAGTGAACATATACTGCAGGGGTATGTCCCGTTACTGGGTTAATGTTTATTTCATTTTCTTCTGCACCGCCACCATCACCTACAATTTCGACACCGACACGGAATAGTTTGTTAATATTTACGGTGTTAGCCGCTGAATTGGTGATAATTACTGCTTTATCAGTCGTGTACGCTGTGCTGTGGGAAATATATTGTCCTTGAATACTATTTGCGTCTCCACCTGTTATTAAAAATCCGTTGCAACCAGATAATAATATGCGGTTGAACACAATTTTCAATGTATTACGATTTGTTATAGTTATAGGTGATATAAAAGTTGTTTCTCCCACTGAATTACCTTGCAAATATATGATGCGGTCACCATCAGGAGTTGCATTAATACAGCTTTGTACGGTATAACTTGCGTTAGTTGAATAATACCAAATAGTATTATCTGATTTAAATGCTAAACACGTTGTAGAATAAACACTAACGGTAAATTCACCATACTCATAGCCGCGATACCGTGAATTAAAAGTTGGTTCATCTATTCTTGCCCCGTCACCAATAGTGGTGTATGATATTCCTGTTGTGCTATTTTCAGCAAATAAATAAGTTCCCGCTGGAATGGAAAGACTGACAGTGTAAACCCCGCTTTTCACGTAAACAAACTGTGGGGTTGTTGCAAAAACAGAAGTAAACACTGTGTCATCGTCGATTGAGGACCAAGAGATAGCGCCTGTTTGCCCGTTTACTGCTCTGTACCAGCCTAAACCGTCTGTTTCTATTAGGTAACTGTAAGGTGCGCCGAACGCGCTAAGGTAAAGCGAGGGCGAAGTGTATGGGTCATAAACGGTTTTGCTTGCGCTTCCCAAGTTGCCTCTAACTAAATCTTTTACTGAAACACTCAGCAAGTAGGGTTCTTGTGTTGCCTCCAGAAAAGTTAAACTGCACCCTTCACCCTCGACTACAAGACTAACTTTATTATCCTCTGGCGTTACTGTCCAACTAATACTTAGCTGGCTTGAAACCTGGCTGTTAATTACTGCGGTGTATTGTCCTGTCTCGTTTACGCCTAGCTTGCCTTTGCCCTCGATGGTGACGTCTATGAAGCTGGGTTGTGCAGCCACGTAAGGTTGAACCTGTAGCTCATACAGTAAAACAAAACTAACCGTGATTAACGCTAAAACCAAAATTGCAGTGGAAAACTTCCACTTATTCAAAAAACGTTTTTCACCCATTATTTTAATCCCCAAAATTGTATATTTCGTCACGTTTCTTCTGCCGAAAATCGCTAACGGTGCTGAAACTGTAGAACATGCCTATGCCAAGAAACAGGAGCATCAACGGCACACCCAACGCGTGAGTTACGCCAAAAAAGTAGAATTGGGTCAGTGATAAAACAAACCAGCAGAGGCCAGAAAGAACCTTGAGCAGCATTCGGTATTCAGTGTTTAAAAGAGCGACTACACTAAAAACCAGTGTTGTTGTGACGATTGCAGCAAACAGGTATGTTTCTTCAAGCACCATATCTAGACAAGATAGCGTTTGTTGTAATTAACTTTTTTGCTCTAGACAAGCGCCAGCAACATCCCAGCTAATAAGTAAGGCAAAAAACGCACTTCACTAACCAAAGTCACCCTCTGCTTAGAAACCAACATCTTAACCGCCAACACAAAACCCGCAAACACAAACGCAGCCAACG
>JBAZEV010000067.1:0-8558 GCA_041653695.1 Bathyarchaeia archaeon | reverse complement strand
TGTCGTAGAGGCTTTTGCCTTCTTTTTTGACACGTTGAATATTATCGATGTCCGCGATTGTTTTGTCGCCACGTTTCTCGGCAATCAATTTCACTGCATCAATGGTAATGTCAGAAAGGTGACCACGAGCGTCACCAACTGCTTTGCTGCCCATAGAAGTCATGGAAACTTTTTTGAGAGTTTCACGGTCGTTTATGTCAACATTTATTGCCAGTTTAGCTAGTGCCTCAACAGCGTGGTCAACAGCTTTTCGGTAACCGTTAACAATTACTGTTGGGTGAATATTTTGTGTCAACAACTCCTCAGCTTTACGCAAAAGTTCGCCAGCCAAAATTACAGAGGTTGTAGTTCCGTCCCCAACCATGTCATCTTGGGTTTTTGCTACTTCAACCATCATTTTTGCTGCAGGGTGCTGGACATCAATTTCGTCAAGTATTGATGCACCATCGTTTGTTATTGTGATGTCGCCTAAGCCGTCAATTAGCATCTTGTCCATTCCGCGTGGACCAAGAGTGGATCGTAAAACTTCAGCGATTACTTTGGCAGCCATAATATTGTTTGTTTGGGCTTCTTTTCCACGTTTACGTGAGGTTCCTTCTTTAAGGATAAGAACGGGTTGTCCGCCTTGTGTAGTCAAATATGCCATACAAATCATTCCTATGTTTGGATAAAGTTCTACTTAAACCAATTTTAACGGAGATATAAAGTTTTTTACTAACAGTAAGAAGAGGCTTTTGCCTCTTTATTCAGAAAAAGAAAACGACAAAGAGATTATTTCTCTAAGACTTTCCTTGCGGCAATCTCAATGTCTTCAGATTTAACGGTTTTCCGTCCAGCATGCATGGCATAGTCAATTGCTTCTTTAGCTATTTTGACGCCTACAGTGTCAAGCTCTTTTGCTAAAGCTTTTGCCGCTGCCTCGCTTACTCGACCAGCGCCCGCTTTCTTGCATATTCTGTGCATCGGAGCCACAGATAATTCAGGATTCTTCATATTACACCCCTTCGCAGCGTCTTTTCTATTTAAAGACGTATTTAAGTTTTTCATCCCTTTTTAAACCTGTTACATTCCTCTTTTAGGAATTAATCCGCTTTTTCAGGTCTAAAAACATGAATCACAAAAAAGTTAGAGTTAAGTATTAGAATTTATATGAACTGTTTCATCAACAAAAAACGGTAACGATTAAAAGGTGCGCGGAATGGTTACAGTAAACCTCGAAAACATCTTTGATCCTCAAAGTATCGCAGTAATAGGCGCAAGCGACAGCGAGGGTTCTGTTGGATATTCATTAATGAAAAATCTTACCCAGAAAGGGTATGCGGGAAAGGTATTTCCGGTCAACATTAAGAAAGATGAGATTTTAGGCGTTAAAGCTTACAAGACGATAGCGGAGATTCCTGAAAAGGTTGACTTGGCAATTATCGCTACTCCTGCGAAGACAGTTCCATCGATTGTAGAAGAATGCGGGAAAGCAGGAATCATTGGGATAATCATAATTTCTGCAGGTTTTAAAGAGATAGGACCTGCAGGTAAAGAGTTAGAAAACCAGATTTCACAGATGAAAGAAAAGTATGGTCTTAGGATTATTGGACCTAACTGTTTGGGAATTATTCGCCCAAGTACTCAGCTTAATGCAACGTTTTCAAACAAGATACCAAAATCAGGTAACATCGCCTTTATTTCCCAAAGTGGCGCATTAGGAGCAGCCATTCTTGACTGGGCAATGCATGAAAACATTGGGTTCAGCAACTTCGTTTCGGTTGGTTCAATGATAGACGTAGACTTTGGCGATTTAATCGACTACTTTGGTAACGACCCCAAAACAAAAAGCATATTGATGTACATTGAAGGCATCACACAAGCCAGAAAATTCATGAGCGCCGCACGGCACTTTGCCAGAACAAAACCAATAGTTGTAGTAAAAGCTGGAAAATTCAGTGAAAGCGCCAAAGCAGTGGCGTCTCATACTGGAGCGTTAACTGGAGAAGACATGACCTACGACGCTGCTCTCAGACGTGCTGGCATAGTTCGTGTTGAAAATATTGGAGACCTTTTCAACTGTGCCGAGGTTTTGGGTGTTCAACCATTGCCCCGTGGACCACGACTGGCTATTATCACAAACGCTGGCGGTCCTGGAGTAATGACTGCTGATGCACTCATTGCTGAGGGTGGAACAATCGCTGAGATTAGCCAAAAAACTATTGAAGAACTTAACAAAGTTTTGCCGCCGTTCTGGAGTCACGGAAACCCTGTTGACATTTTGGGAGATGCAAAAACTGACCGTTACGAGGCAACGTTGAATGCTTGCCTTAAAGACGACAACGTTGATGGTATATTGATAATTTACACGCCACAAGGTGTAGCTGACCCCGCTAAAATTGCTCAGAGCATAGCAAAGATAACGGGCAAAAAAGGTGTTGATAAACCTGTTTTGACTTCGTTTATGGGTTTTGAAGAAGTCGCCGAAGCAAACAAGATACTTAACGAAAACAGTATTCCAACATATTCCACGCCTGAGCAGGGAATCAGGACATACATGTACATGTACCAGTACAGCCGAAACCTTGAGATGCTTTACCAGACTCCTGAAGAGTTACCCGTAGACAGTGCTCCTCCGAAGCGTCCAATTAACGTGATAATCAAGGAAGCAGCTAAACAGAACAGGGAAATATTAACAGAAACAGAGGCAAAACGGCTTCTTGAAAACTATAACATCCCAATCGTCAAAACTGTTATCGCAGCAACCGAAGACGAAGCAGTTTCCGCAGCGTCGCAGATTGGTTATCCTGTTGTTTTGAAGATTCTTTCGCCGCAGATTGTTCACAAATCAGACATTGAAGGTGTAATACTGGACATTAACTCCAAAGAAGAATTGGTGGATGCTTTCCGCAAAGTAATACAACGCGCTAAAGACAAAGTGCCCGGTGCCCAGATTCAGGGCGTTACTGTTCAACCTATGATACGTAAAACAGGTTACGAGGTTATTCTCGGAGCCAAAACAGACACCCTTTTTGGTCCAGTAGTCCTGTTTGGAATGGGCGGTGTTGGAGTTGAAATCTTCAAAGACGTTACCCTTGGTTTGCCGCCGTTGAACCAAACGCTTGCACGGCGAATGATGGAAGAAACAAAAGTCTACCAGCTTCTCAAGGGCTTCCGAAACATGCCACCTGCCAACCTTAAACTCATTGAAGAAACAATAGTACGGTTCTCTCAGATGCTGATTGATTTTCCGTCAATCAAAGAGGTTGACATAAACCCACTGTTCGTAAACGAGGAAGAAGCGTTTGCAATGGATGCCCGTATTGTTATCGACAAGGAGCGGGTATTCAAGAAAACTAACCCACATGACCACCTTGTAATCAGCCCGTATCCTAAACGCTACGAAACAGTTTGGACAATGCGCGACGGAAGAACAGTAATCTTGCGCCCAATAAAACCAGAAGATGAACCCATGTGGCTAGAGATGTTCCAGAATTTCTCAGAGGAGTCTGTTCGTTACAGGTTCTTTAACATCATCAAAGACACCCCCCACGAGGTTCGGGTACGTTACTGCAACATCGACTACGACCGCGAAATCGGAATCGTAGCGGAACTGCAGAACGGAAAACGACAAATCTTGGGCGTAGTAAGGCTGATTGCTGAAGCTGACGGAAAACATGGCGAAATCGCGTTCATCGTTGCAGACCCATGGCAGAATCTTGGTTTAGGTTCCAAGATGGTTGATTACGTTATCGAAATCAGCAAAGAGAAAGGTCTTGAATCAGTCTACGCGTTGATGTTACCGGACAACTACAGGGCAATCCGTTTGCTAAGAAAGATGGGTTTTACTATTCAATACGAGACAGATGTGACGAAAGCTTCCCTGAGTCTGAAGGACGAACGAAGCTAATCCGATCGTTTCGTATTGATTCCCAAAAACATGACCAGCAAAAATAAACTGCTGGTTGCCCATTTCTACCTATTTTTTGTTAACAAGTCCAAAGTTTGCTCGAATGTTTCGAGCGTTTCTTTATCAAATAAACAGTAAACCACTTTTTCCAGTCCCGTAGGACCATCCAGATACGCCACAGTTGTTGAAAGCATTATAGTTGCACAACGGTCTTTTGGAAAACCGTAGATTCCCGTGCTTATTGCAGGAAAAGCGATACTATGTAACTTGTTTTTGTCTGCCAGTTTCAACGAGTTCAAGGTTGCGTCTTTTAGTTTTTCGTCCTCGTGGTCGTCCCCGTGAATTGGACCAACAGCGTGAATCACATGTTTTGCGGGCAAGTTTCCAGCACCAGTTATTACTGCGCCGCCAACAGGAATTCTGCCTATTTG
The DNA here is from genome assembly GCA_041653695.1 of Bathyarchaeia archaeon. GTDB lineage: Archaea > Thermoproteota > Bathyarchaeia > Bathyarchaeales > Bathyarchaeaceae > Bathyarchaeum. The sequence continues at coordinate 4,238 of JBAZEV010000067.1, read as the reverse complement.
GTTGCATTCTTCCTGAATTGTTGGTCCGCCGCGTCTCCTGATTGCGCCTGCAACTCCGCCGCCTAACTGCAGTGCAGTGTTTGCGGCGTTAACTATGGCGTCTGTGGTTTGGTCGGTTATGTCACATTGTGCGAGTTCTAGATTTGTGTTGTTTATTCGGGTTTTCACGTTTCAGCACTAACAGAAAGTAGCGGTGTTTGAACGTAAGAAAATAACGGTTTGCATACTCACGTGTACAAATAAAAAAGATAAAAAATAGAAGCCTTAGCAGGTGCTAAAGCTGGATTTTGTTGTTAGTTACTTTACTGATTCAACTTTGGTTACTTCGGGGATTTGTTTTTTCAGAAAGTTTTCGACGCCCCATTGCAGTGTCATTGCTGACATTGGGCATCCGCTGCATGAGCCTCTGAGTCTGACTTTTACTATGCCGTTGTCGAATCCTATGTATTCGATGTCTCCGCCGTCAGCTTGCAGTTGTGGTCTTACTTGTTCAAGAGCTTTCTTCACTCGGGTTTCTACTGGTTCACTCATTAGTTTCACCCTTTTGTATAGATTCAAGTAAGGAGTTTAAAATATAAACCGTCCCAAAAAAGCTTTTGATTTTATTGTTGTAACCTAGTTTATGGTACCTAAAAACTGGAAAAAGAATACACGTGCGCAATTACGAAGCAAAGTTTAGCTGTAAATTTAAACAACCTTTTCAAATTACTTATAGCCTAACCGTTTTTTGATGACCGTGACTTCAGAAAATCATTTTTTTCTAGATGCTTCTTACAAACGACTGCAAATAAAACAGAACAAACGATTATTGGCAAAATAATCTCTGTTGAGAACTCGGGGATTACTGAAATTTCTACTGGTGATTTTAGTGGGTGTTCATCAACTAATTTTACGTTGTCTCTTTCAAAAACTGTGTATGGTATGTCTCCGACTCCGTCCCGGTCCTCGTCGGGAACGTTGTATCCTTTCCAGTAATTTCTGTCAAACGTAGTATCTGACGACAAATAGAACATTATTGCAGGGTTTATGAAGTTGTTTTCTGTAATTATCCTTTCACCTGAGTGTGCAAAATATAGCGCAATTGAACCTTGCACTGCTCCAAGTAAGTTCTCGATAGTGTTGTGTTTAATCAGAAAATCTCCTCCTCCCATAATGATGCCTTCTCGTTCAAAGTCAGAGATGTAATTTCCTATTATGCTAATATTATTGCTGTTAACAAGGTTTATTCCCGTAAAAAAGTTGGTAATCTCCATGTTTTTGACGGTCACATTCTCTATTCTTGGTCTAGACGGGTCTTGTCCGCGTCCATTTGTAAGGTCTATTCCCGTTTCTGTCCCAGTTCCTTGTAATTTATGACCTGCCCCATCAACAACTATGTTGCTTTTTTGAATCACCAATGACGCATATACTGTATCTGTTAATTTGTAAACATCTCCACCTTTTTGTATCTTACCTGTTCCTTCAACTGTTCCATCTGCTCTAATGTAGACTATACTCTGAGCCTTGACTTGTGCAATTTGATAAAAAGCAACAAAAATAACAGAAAGAATTACGAAAGTATGGAACCAAGCAGCATTTTTCTTCATTCTATTTCTCCACTTTGTTTTTTGTCTTTTTCGTAAAATATACCAATACTACGCCTGCAGTAGCCACGATGGCAACAAAGGCAATTACTAATGTTGGAACCAGTATCGGATTTTGTTCCACCGTAAAATACGCTGTCTCTGAAACATCAACATATCCATCAACACCACGCGCATAAACCACTAGGTTGTGCTGCCCATCTGCTAAATCGATTATTTGTGATTGTTGGAGGGTTGTGATATTTTCTTTTCCATCTATGCTATAACGTATCCAAGAAACTGTTTCGTTAACGGAAATATTCAACTCAACAGAGTTGGTTGTGTATGTCAAATTTTTTGGAGACAAAATGGATACTAGTGGAGGGTTACCCGAGAAATATTCAAGGTCTAAGGGGGACATTAGTGGAAAATTATCGACGAAATTTCCATTAATACTAATGTATGGAGTATCTCCAATGCCATCTTTGTTATCATCTGTTCCTTGGTAGTCGCTCCAAAAATTTCTGCTCACTTCGAGTGTTGTGGGCACATGACCATCTATTTTATTGTTTGATGCGATTGCATCGTTTATCATGTTATTTTCTGTGATAATATGAGTGCCGCTACAGTAGGCCATATGTATAAAAACAATATTGTTTTCGATGATGTTCTTTTTGATTAGAATATTGTTTGATACTCCAATCATCCTGATAGCCATATCACAGTAAGCTATGTAGTTTCCAATGATTGTACTGTTTCCCCTGTAAAGCAGGGTTTCTATACCCGCCTCGAAGTTAACGATTCCCAGATTCCTGACTGTTATATTGTATGCTTTAATGTTTATTCCGATTCCAACCGACTTACCATGGATACTATAGCCTGCACCATCAATCACGGTGTAGTTTTTTTCAACCTGAATGCCGCCTGTAATGTTACCCGTTAAAACATAGATACTGCCCTTACGTTCAATTAGAGCGGTTCCCTCAACGCTTCCATCAGCCCGAATAGAAATTGGGTCTTCTGCGTTTACTATTCGAAATTCTGGAAGAGAAAAAAGAATTAAAAAAAGAGTCAATGTCAGAATTAATGCTGACCTTGTTTCTCCCAACATGGTTACCACTAATATGTTTTACATTGATAAATTGAAAAGAGTTTTTATCAAGAAACTTTGACTAGATATTTTTGTGTGTGTTTTATTCTTGTTTTTTTCGAGAGAGAGTTAGTTAGAACGTGAGAGAGCAGAGAAGAGAGGGAGTTAACATGAGAAAGAGAAAGAGTACTGTTGTGTTTGGGGGTAAAATTTAACCAAAAAAAGAATGCGTTTACTAACATATTGGATTTTTGTTAAAAAATGGGGAGTTATTGGCTATTTTTTATTTTTTTGCTTAGCCAAATTAATCCTATGATAATTGCTGGAATTCCAAAGACTATTGCGCCCCAGAACAGTATTGTGATTGTTGAATCTACGACATAGTCTAATGTCCAAGATGCTATTGCAATATTCCAGTTTCCATCAATGTATACCTTGAGACAGAATGCAACAAAGAAGAGAAATGATATTCCGCCTCCGCCTCTTTCTGATTGTGTGCCTTTGCCAAAGAAGTGGTATTCTTTTCTTTCTTCGTCGGGTATTTGTTTCCACCATAGCCAACCGATTATTGCTGCGATTGCTACTGGGATTCCGATTATGAGAAGTTCCCAAAACGCTAGATATAACATAAAAGTTACCATATGCCCCAGTGACCATTGACCCAAAATTGATGGCACCATATTAGCTGATTGGGCATCACCAACAAACCATGAAAAGACTAGAACAGCCCCGATTGCTGCAACTATTGCTGCTATGACCCAAAAAAGTAGCATGTTCCAATGGCTTTTCAAAAATTTTTTCCAAGAGCCATTTTCTGTTCCACATTGTTCTTCCAAAATTTTTCCCCTCTGAAAAAATTATTGTAAAAAAATACTTGTATTACATATATAATTTTTATCTAACAGTTTGGGTTTGGGGTTAAAAATTATTTGATTAACGTTTGAGATAATAGATGGCACATATTTTCATAAAAAAAGTTTTTAGTTAACATAGCCTTGTGTTGTTGCCGAGTTGGTTTAGTTGAAGGTTGGTTTTCATGTTTCAATTCAGGGTTCTGTAGACATGGCAGTAGACCGAACACTAATACTGGGTTGTACAACGTTTCAGATTTTTACAAGAAGCCCCAGACAATGGAACACACCCGAACTTACGCAGCAAGAAATTCAGGCGTTCAAAGAAAAAATTATGGTCAGCCAGCTAAACCCTGTTTTTGTGCATATGCCGTATCTGCCTAACCTTGCTTCGCCAAGGGATGATGTTTACCAAAAATCGGTTGAAGCACTTACCGTGGAACTGGATAGGTGCAACCAGCTAAAGATTCCATACCTTGTAACCCATCTGGGCAGCCACGTTAGCGCGGGAATGGAAAACGGTTTTGCCCGTTTAATAAACGGCATATCCAGTGCATTGGACAACGCACAGAAGGGCACCATGCTTTTGTTAGAGAACACTGCTGGAACAAAAAACAGCATGGGAAGCAGTTTTGAGGAAATCCAAAAAATACTAACTAATCTGCCATACCCTGAACGTGTGGGCGTATGTTTTGACACAAGCCACGCATTCGCCGCAGGCTACGACCTCAGAAC
>JBAZEV010000066.1:0-8620 GCA_041653695.1 Bathyarchaeia archaeon | reverse complement strand
CTTATGGAAGTAGACAAAAGCAACATGCTTGCTGATTTGGCTAAAACACCAAGTTACTGCAAAGACGCAACCCAACTGGCTAAACGGGTAAATGTGCCCAAAGGTGTTAACCCAAAAAACATTGTCGTCCTTGGGATGGGGGGCTCTGCCATCGGCGGAGAGTTGCTCATGGACTGGCTGCAAGACAAACTGGCTGTTCCAATCCAAATCTGCAGGGACTACATTCTCCCAGCATACGTGAACAAGGATACACTGGTTTTTGTTAACAGTTACTCGGGAAACACCGAGGAAACCCTTAGTGCATTTCTTGAGGCAGTTAAACGAAAATGCACAATACTCGCAATTACCTCGGGTGGGCAGCTTGGCCAGTTTTGTGCCAAACTAAAAATCCCAACCGTAACCGTGCCAAAAGGGTTGCAGCCACGTGCCGCTGTTCCTTACTTGTTCTTCCCGTTAGCTGTTCTGATGCAAAAACTGGGGCTAATCTCAGGCATAGAAGCTGAACTGGACGAAACAATAACAGTGATAGAAACTGTTGGCAAGGCAAACGCCCCTGATGTGCCCGTGAATGTTAACAAAGCAAAACAGGTTGCCACAGAAGTTGTTGGAACAATCCCAGTAATCTACGGGTTTAGGCAATACACGGGCGTGGCCAACCGCATAAAATGCCAGTTTAACGAAAACGGCAAAACACCCAGCAAAACCGAAACTTTCCCAGAACTTAACCACAACGAAACCGTCGGCTACGATGCCCCGAAAACGTTAACCAAAAACCTGTCTATCCTGCTAATTCGTGACCCTCAAGAGCCCGCGGAACTGAAAAACCGAATCGACGCCACAAACGAGCTTGTGTTCCAAAAAACCACTAAAACATTGTTGCTGACCCCGCAGGGGGCGTCCAAGCTGGCTAGAATGTTCTCAGTAATCGTTATTGGCGACTACGCAAGCGTGTATTTGGCGATATTGCAAAACAAGGACCCCACACCCGTAAAGATAATCGACCAAATCAAACAGGAACTAGCCAAACGAAGCCACATGAAAGAAAAGTTCGACCAAGAACTCGCAAAACTGGACTAACCAAACCCAATCGTGTTGCACTGTGTTTTTATTAGTGTAATGTTTCTAACTGTATTTGAATTCCAATTAATTTGCGGAGCAATGTATCATGAAACCACCAAAAGACAAATACGAAATTGTAAGCGAAATGGCAAAACGCAGAGGCTACTTCTGGCCATCATACGAAATATACGGAGGAGTAAGCGGTTTCTTGACCTTTGGTCCTCTTGGCTCAGCCCTGAAACGCAGACTCGAAGAAAAGTTCCGAAAATTCTACCTTCAACCCTTGGCTATTGTTGAAATCGAAACCTCAGTAATCATGCCCGGAACCGTACTAGAAGCATCCGGACACGTTGAAAACTTCAAGGAACCAACCGCTGAATGTGTTAAATGTCAACACAAATTCCGCGCCGACCATATGCTCCAAGAATTCGGCAAACTAACAGACACTCAAACCGAAAAACTCAGCCTAGACCAGATAATGCAAGAACTCAAAGAACTGGACATCCACTGCCCAGAATGTGGTGGAGACTTTAACAAGGCTGAGCAGTTCATGACCATGTTCACAACCACTATTGGGCCTTACTCGGACTCTGTTGGTTATGGACGACCCGAAGCAGCACAGGGTATCTTTGTGGAATTCAAACGCATCTTTGAAAGCGTAAGAAACAGGCTTCCCCTTGGTGTTGCCCAGATTGGCCACGCACTACGAAACGAGATTTCTCCAAGGCAAGGGCCACTACGGTTAAGGGAATTCACGATTATTGACATCGAGTTCTTTTTGGACCCCGAAGACAAGAAATGTCTTATACTAAACGAGGTCGAAAACGAGACTCTACGCATGGTTTTGGCGGAAAACAAACTAACAGAAAACCCCGAACCTGTAACCATGACCATTAAAGAAGCCATGAGTAAAGGCATTATTCACGAAGAGTGGCTTGCCTACTTTATGGCGAAGGCAAAACAGTTTTTGGTGTCGTTGGGTGTTCCAGAAGACAAACATCGTTTCATCGAAAAACTGGACTACGAACGTGCCCACTACTCCGCGCAGGGTTTTGACCAAGAAGTCTACCTTGAACGTTGGGGCTGGACCGAGGTTTCGGGTCATAACTACCGAACAGACTACGACCTAGCCCGCCACATGAAAGCCAGTGGCATAGACTTAACTGCATTCAAGGAAACCGAGGATGGCAAGGGCAGACGTTTTGTTCCACATGTTATTGAACCCAGTTTTGGTTTAGATCGGCTGGTTTACGTGGTTTTGGAGTATGCCTTCAGTAAAAACGATAAACGTGCCATGCTCAGCTTATCCCGCGACCTTGCACCCATGCAGATGAGTGTATACCCGCTTGTGAACAAGGATGGGTTACCTGAAAAAGCGGATGAAGTCTACCACCTGTTAGCAAACGAAGGCTTCTTGGTGGACTGGGATTCTTCAGGTTCTATTGGCAGACGTTACGCACGTGCAGATGAGATTGGAATCCCGTTGGGTATAACTGTGGATTACCAAACGCTTGAAGATGGAACAGTAACACTGCGTGACCGTGACAGCTGGAAACAGGTCAGAGCAAAGCTGGTTGAACTGCCAAAACGGTTACATGACTACTACTGCAACAAACTAGACTTCGAAGACCTCGGACAACTCATTGAACGTTAAACCACCATTGAAACGTTGAATCTAAAAAATGCCTTAAACTAATGGTTTTTAAGAGACTCTGAATATTCCTTAACTGTGGCAATTTATCAAATAATGAGGCACAGACATGGTTTTTCCAGTAGAGACCGAGGAACGCGTGAAAAGGCAAGCACTTAACGCATCAAGAGATCACCTCCGAGAAGTGGTAGATATCTGCCGCAAAATATCCCAATTAGTATCTGTTTTTGCAGAAGGCGACCAAGCAGCAGCTAAAGAACTTTGCAGCAGCATCAAAAACGCACAAAACAATGTTGACGCAACACAGCATACAGTTTCACGTGAACTCGCAGAAATAGGTGCCATCCTGATGAGCCGTGAAGACTTTTTACGGTTCACTAACCTGACAGGCGACATTGCCGATTTTTGTGGAGGTCTTGCATTTAGGCTTCTGTATATTATGGAACGGGGTTGGAAAGTTCCAAAACAAATCAAAGACGATATGGTTAAACTTTCAGACGCAGTTTTTGACACTATCTCTAAACTAAGAGAAACCGCGATGACCCTAAACTATGGAGTATCCAAGGCGTTAGAGAAAGCCCGCGAAGTTGAAACAGCAGAACGTGTTGTTGACGGCATTTACCGCCAACTGGAAATCGACATCATCGAAAGCAAACTGGACACTGGTTTGATGTTTCTGTTGTTAAAGGTGGTTCAACGCCTAGAAGACGCCGCAGATAAAGCCAAGGCTGCTTCTGATGCAGCACGTATACTTGCTCTTACAATCTAAAGTGAACCTTCATGGTCGAAAAGATTGAAACCGAACTCCTAGACAATTTTCTTGTAGTTTGGGACTCTAAGCAAGGCTCAAATCTTTACAGGTCTGGATACTACGGCAAACCCCTTGGGATTGCTAAACCAAAAATCCCAGACTTTGATGTCCCCCTGATTCTGGACCTTATCGAAAGCTTGTATCTGGTTGAAACAAAAAAAATCGTTGTAGTTGAAGGCCCAGAAAAAAAAGAGGTCGGTCTTGGGCGGCTGCGCAGAAAAGCCCGTAACCTGTATGAAGATTTTGAGGCAAAATATGCTGTTTACCGTGATTTGCGTGGAAAAAACCTGATTGTTACTCCGGGAATAAAGTATGGCTGCGACTTCGCTGTGTACAAAGACGGCCCCGGTGTTGACCATGCGCCTTACATGGTTTCTGTGAAAAAAGCAAAAGACGAAATGACCGCAACCGGCGTAGTGAAGGCTGGACGGTTGGCTACTACGGTAAGAAAACGTTTCATCGTCGCAGTGCCCGACCTAGAAGCAGAAGACATATGTTACCTTAGCTTCAAATGGTTCAAGGCTTAGTTTTTATCTTCGTAGTTTTTCGTGTATTTCTTGCAGGGCTTCTTCTTGGAACCGTTTGATTCCCAACGTGGTTATCTTGTAGTTGCCGTCCTCTGTTTTTGTTGCGTAACCGTCACGGATGAGTTCACCTAAACGTGTGCTTGTGATTTTCGCGGTTTTCCCAACCACCGTTTGCAGTTCGTCTTTGGTAAGAAAATCTTTAGCCTGTCCCAACTTGTTGCCAATGTATGTTGCCAGCAAATTCAGGGTTAAGGTTTCGCTGTCTGTGAGTTTTTGTTTCGAAACCAGTATCACCGGACCTTCTGGGGCGATGGCGATTATGTTTTTGCAGTCATCAATTAACGTTTCTAGGTCTACTGTAAGCAAAACCTTTTGCAGTGCCCTAAGCGCGGGAAGCATTTCGCCAAAAAAACGGTTCACGTTACTCCAAACTTGGTCTGCGTCGCCGCTGAAAGTTTGCTCAGTGCCCAAATATTTGATGTGAACAGTAACCTCATCTTTACTCAAGTTGTTGTGCCCCGAAGCTTTGGTAGTACCTCATCTTGTACCCACCGTTCACCCTGCGTGGTTAGTTTAAAGTCTGGTTTCGCTGGGTCAGGCTTGAAAACGATTCCACGTTTGGTCATCTCATTAAGTCGCGCAGGAACCATCGACCTGATTCCGCTTGAAGCCAACAACCGTTTAATCTGGGTTGCTGTGCTGGAGTTGTCGTTGCACGCAAACAGGATAAGCGCAATAGACTCGTAATGTGTAAGTTTTTCTCGGGTGGTAATGATTGGCCCCTCGGTTGTGACTTCAATTATTCCATCCAGTTTTGTCTGCGCAGACGACGGAATACTAGAAGAAACTAAACCGCCCACCTCGGACACGAACTGTGGAGGAAGCGTCTTTAATGTTTTGAGTATTTCTTGTGCTGTGTCGCCTTCTATCACTATTTCCCCGAAGGGAGCCTTAACACGCACCCGAATCTTTCCCATAAGCATGTCCTCAAAAAAGAATATTGCATGAATGCTTTATCAGTCTTGCAGTTGTTTTTCTGGACGCTCGACAATAAAATGTTCAAGCAGTTCTAGGATACTTGTTATCGCTGACAATGTGCTGTTGCCTTTTCAGAAAAACTTATTTGAACACAACCATATACATAACAATTAAAACAGGTGTAGTTGCCTGTGACTAAACATGTTCAGTTCTCAGTTTTCATTCTTGTTCTCGCGTTTTCTATAACGCTTTTTGTTCCTTTAATTGGTGCAACCAAAGACCCATGGGTATCCTTGGAGTCGATGCCTACTGCAAGAGCAGGTTTTGGTGTTGCTGTTGTGGACGGAACCATATATGCCGTTGGCGGTAGTTATGATTCACATGGCAAAAATGAGGCATATGTTCCAATGACTAACAGTTGGACTACAAAAAAGGCGATGCCTACGCCCAGATACCAGTTTGGAACCGCCGTTGTTGACAACAAAATCTACACTATCGGAGGAGATGCTGGTAATTGGGCCGATGGTGAAGTAGTAACTGACATAAACCAAGTTTATGACCCCCAAACAGACACATGGGAAACAAAAGCTTCAATGCCCACAAAACGGATGGGGTTATCTGCAACTATTGTTGACGGCAAAATCTATGTAATCGGTGGGCGAATGGGTGCGCCAACATATGATGATGTTTCTGTAACTGCAGTCTATGACCCCTCAACTGACACGTGGACTACATTGGAGCCGATACCCGCGCCTGTTAGCTATCATGCTTATGCTGTTATTGACAACAAAATCTACATAATCGGAGGAGCAGTTGAAGTTATCCTTAACCAAATTTATGATACTGAAACAAATACATGGAGCACTGGGTCATCGCTGCCTGTTGGTGTGGATTCTGCGGCTGCAGGTGTACTTTCTGACGATAACGGAAACCAACGAATCTACGTTATTGGCGGCAAACAGAACCTTGACGCTGTAAACTTAACCCAAATCTACGACCCAACAACAGACACATGGACCCTTGGCACATCAATGTCTACTGCCCGATATGGTCTCGCTGTTGCAGTTGTAGACAATACTTTGTATGCAATTGGAGGACGCCCGCTCGCAAATGGTTTTCCTGTTACTGGTATAAATGAACAATACACACCATCTGCTGATGTTATCCCTGAATTCTCATCATGGGCGTTTTTGCCCGTTGTAACATCGGTAGCCGTAGCGACATTTCTTTGTAAAAGTAAACTACCAAAACACCAACAAAAACGTGTGGAGTCATGTACAAAAAGATTTTTTATGTAAAAACACATGTTATATAATTAACTTGGGTGGAGTTAGCATTAAGGAATAAGATTATTTCTTTATTAATTGTACTTTTTTCTTTATTGTTTTTGATTCTCCAAGCAGAAGCAGTCGAGAACAACTGGGCAACTCTTGAACCGATGCCAACAACGCTTTCTGGTCTTGGTGTTGCGGTAGTGAATGGAAAGTTATACGTGATTGGTAGTGGGGTTACTTATGAATACAATATAGCAGCTGATTCATGGAATACAAAAACGTCAATGCCCACAAGTCGAAGCAGTTTTGGAGTGGCTGTTATTGATAACCAGATTTACGTAATAGGCGGAGGTAGCGCAGTAACCGAAGTATATTACCCAGAAACAGACACATGGGAAACTAAAACGTCCATGGATATAGCACGATCAGGGATGTCTGCGAGTGTTGTAAACGAAAAAATCTACCTTGTGGGCGGTAACGAGATTGAATCTCCTTATGACGAAATTTCAGTAACAGAAGTCTACGACCCATTAACAGACACTTGGGCTACTCTAAAACAGATACCAATCGCTGTTACGGGTCACGTCTCTGCGGTTGTTGGAACCAAAATCTACATCATCGGAGGGGCAGTTGGTCGTAATATCACTCAAATATACGACACCGAAACAGACACATGGAACACCGGAGCAACCATGCCTACGGGCGTAGATTCTGCAGGCACAGGCGTACTAGAAGTAAATGAAACAAAGAGAATCTATGTTGTCGGCGGAAAACAAAACCTTGACGCTGTAAACTTAACCCAAATCTACGACCCAACAACAGACACGTGGACTCTTGGAACACCAATGCCCACAGCACGCTACAGCTTTGGCGTTGCAGTTTTAAACAACACCTTGTACGCAATCGGCGGACGTGAAGGCTGGTTTGGTGCACCTATCTCTGCGGCAAACGAACAATACACACCAACGTATGGTGACATACCAGAGTTTCAGGCATGGATAATACTGCCCGTTTTAGCGTCTGTAGCCGCAGCGGCAGTTCATTATAAAAAGAAACTAGCCAAGAAGCAAAACTGGCTCTGATACCTCAAACATATTTGAAGACTAATAGTAGTTCATTGTTGAAAACAGTGTTTTTTCTAAAAAACCGTTAACCGCTACTTTTTAACAGTTTAAGCGCAGCCATTTTAGCTCCGATTTCCGCAGCTTCTTTGTTTTCTGCGCTTCCAACAATTATCACATCGTCCTCGGCGGGGTGGAACTGTAAAATCAACTCGTCGTGCATGTCTTTGGAGATGGCTTCTTCACCTGTGGGTAATGACAGTTTGTTGTTACGGAAAACCAGCGTTGTTGCGCCTAATGCACCGCTTTTGATTGCGGCGTCCCGCTGCTCCATTCCAGATTTTACGGTTTTGGCTGTGTCTTTTACAAGAATTGCGATGTTAAATGCTCCAACCGTTAATGGGCTGCTTGGAACGTCAACGCCTTCGCTGAGTCTGCTTTGCAGGTCTGAAAACAGTTTTGCGCCTGTGTCGGTGAATTTTATGCCGCTTCGGGAACTTTGGGTTATTCCCTCGTTCTTCAAATGTTTCAGTAATGTCCGGGTTGTGCCTTCTCCTAGACTTAACTCTTTAGACAACCGTATTCTACCAACGGTTTCGTTGCTGCTGACAAGTTCAAGCACCTTAACCACATGTGCCTCATTAAATGATGGAGTGGGTCCAGGCGCAATCTTGCGTGTGACTTTTTCAACAACATCTAAAATCTTCAAGTTGCCGTAGCCTCCATCGTACATTATCATATTGCATGAACAGTTTATAACAATAGCTTTAAACTTTTAACCAAAAAACCAAACAGAAACTGTTGACTACACCACAAAGTATGTAAAACAACCAAAACTCATAATCACCATTAATGTGCGGTGCGTGAAAGCCTTCCAAAAAACAGTACTGATAACAGGAACACCCGGTGTAGGAAAAACCACTGTTGCCCAAAAGTTAGCCTCCAAACTGGGTGCAACAAACATCGGCATAACCGAGCTAGTGAAACAAGAAAACCTAATCACAGAACATGACGTCGACCGTTCAACCTTGGTTGCGGATACCCCGAAGGTGTCAAAGCGTTTGCAGGAACTTTTCGGTCAGATTGAAGGCACAGTTATTGTTGAAGGACACTACGTTGTTGATGTTGTACCCAAAAAGGATGTGAACATAGTTTTTGTTCTTCGGCGTGACCCCCGTCAACTGGAACAGGTTCTGAAAAGTCGCGGTTACAGCGAAAAGAAGGTTAACGAGAATCTTGCTGCCGAGATTTTGGATGTA
>JBAZEV010000065.1:0-9202 GCA_041653695.1 Bathyarchaeia archaeon | reverse complement strand
TCATAACAACTCACCATATTTAATTAATCAAACCAGACTGGTCATAGTAAATTTCGTTCCCTTTTCGAATAGAATATATTACACCTTTGTCAACCAAATCCAAAATTCGTCTTTGTACAGTCTTTTCTGACACATTGACTTGTTTAGCGACCTTTTCTTTTAGTTGTGAAGAACTCAACAACCCATCTGACAAAATCAATATTGCCTGTGCAACAGGGTCTTTCGTAATTTCTTCTTTAGTTTCTGCAATTATTTTTGAATTAGATAGCTTGGTCAAAATAAGCAATTGACTTAGCTTATAAGAAATCTCTTTTAGCAAATCGGTTTCTTCTGTCATTACCTGTCAGTAATTTAATTTATGCTATATCAATATAACATTTGTTACGTTTCAAGTAACATTCATGTTTCTTTGTTAAATATGCACATATTACAGTATTAAACAGCAGTTAATTACATAAGAGAACTAATAAGACAAGTTTTTGGGGATTGAACAAAAAACTAGTTCCAATAAACGTTTTATTAGATTACAATATGCCCTTCAGTGTTTTGCGTGTGTAGTTTTTTACACAAACCTATTAAATGACCGTGTTATCAAGTGTCGATAATCGCTAGTTTAGGTTGGCAACGATGAATTGTCCAGTAACTGATAAAGCGGATTACATCGCAAGATGCCTTGAGTTGGCTATCCTTTACGAGGTTAGCGGCTACCCAAAACCCGGAAACGTGCATAGAACAGCGGACTTTGCTGAAACCACCTTTGAGCATTACCTTGTCTCCGCAGTGGAGATACGCCCAGTATTCAAACACGCCGCAGAGCAGGGAATCAAAGTATTGGACGGAAAAATAGACACATCAGAGGTCGGGTTAGGAAAAACAATCAAAGACGCCGTCAACGTCATGTTAACGTGCCAGAACGGCGGAAACACGTTACTTGGCGCAATCATTATTCTTGCACCCATAGCCGCTGCTGCGGGTATGACGAAGGTTTTCTCGTTGCCTAAGCTGCGAAAGAACATCAAAACCTTAGTTGAGGCAACAACGCCCCAAGATGCAATATATGTCTACGAAGCCATCGAAGCCGTGAATCCGGGTGGTTTGAACAAATCGAAGCAACTTGATGTTACGGACAAAAACTCCAGAAAACGGATACTTGAAGAGAACATCACGTTGCTGGACACGTTCAAGATTGCGTCCACGTATGACTCGATTGCCTCTGAGTGGGTGAACAATTACCCAATCACGTTCGATTTAGGTTACCCGTATCTTGTTAAGGAACTTAAAAAAACGGGCAACCTTAACATTGCAACGGTGCATGCGTTCCTGAAAATACTCGCAGAAGTCCCAGACACATTCATTTCACGAAAAGTAGGACAAACAAAAGCCGAGGCAATCTCCGCAGACGCCGCGCAGATACTAAAAGAGGGCGGCTTAACCACAGAAACGGGAAGAGCGCTGCTGGAAAAAATGGACAAAACATTAAGAGACAAAAAACATGACCTCAGCCCCGGAACAACCGCAGACATAACCGAAGCAGTACTAGCCCTAAACAACCTTGCAGGCTACAGACCGTAGACTGTGAATAATTTAATATTACATCGACAACAACAAACCAAACATGGTGACAATAAAGGGCTTCGAGTTCTCCCCAAGAGAATTCAGCTTAAGCCTAAGAGACCTTGGTACACTACTGCCGTTCACGGTTGGGTACATCGTAATCTGCGGATTCAACCCAACAGGACTGTTGGTGGGAATCGGTCTTACAAACATATTTTTAGCAATAATCTACAAACTGCCGCTACGAGTGCAACCACAAAAAGCAGTAGGCTCAGTCGCATTTGCCGAAAGGTGGACAAAAAACACGGTACTAGGCGCAGGGTTCTCGGTTGGCTTGTTCTGGGTGGTTTTATCGTTCTCGAAACGGTTAACAGATACTCTAGCAAAAATCCCAAAAGCCGTAATCAGAGGCATACAACTTGGGTTAGCGTTCACCTTGGCGATTGCAGGCGCAGAAATGATGCACCCAGACTATTTGATAGCAATCCCGCTTTTGGGGTTGACGTTTCTGTTGATAAAAAACAGGTACCTGCCCGCAACAGTGTTCCTTGTCGGGTTCGGGTTTATTTTCGCAACCGTTATGGGAACATTAAACCTAAACGAGGTAACGCTGGGTTTTTCGGTTCCAGAGCTTACATTGTTCTCTTTAAACGATATACTAAACGGGTTCATCTACGCTGGGCTTGCCCAACTGTTTCTAACGTTATCAAACACTGTTATCGCCACCGTAGCCTTGGTCCATGACCAGTTCCCAGACCGAACAGACATAACCCCAAGAACCATAATCAAAAACATGGCAGCAATAAACATAACAACACCGTTCATCGGCGGAATGCCAATAAACCACGACGCAGGCGAACAACCTGCACATAACATGTTGGGCGCAAGAACCGCAGGCGCAACCCTGATGGAAGGCATAGTTGAAATCTGTTTGGGGCTATTCTTTGCCCAGAGTCTGGTAAACATATTCACCGCGTTTCCAATGTTTGTGATTGGAGTAATGCTGATAATCGTAGCGTTTGAACTGGGAAAAATTTCACTCAAACTCGAAGGCAAAAACGAGGTCTACATCATGGTAGTAACCGCACTTTTGGCAACAGCATTCAACATGGCAGTCGGATTAATCGGCGGACTAATCATATATTTTGCATTACAAAAAAAGGTAATAAAAATCTAAACACGTTGTTTTGTTTGACGCAAACCAATGTTTTACGCGCAGGCAGAGTGTAACCTAGAACACAGTAAACTGGTAAGTTTAAAAGAAAGAAAAAAAATAAAAGGATAGGAAGGTTTCGATCGGTTAAGCGGTTGAAACGAGGCTGACAAACTCAAGTGGCAGTTTGGGGCTTAGAGAGAATAGATTGCAAAAGGGAGAAAGGATATTCTCAGCTGCTACTAGAGGAATTGTCACGTCTCTAAACCTTTCCAAGACCACATTCATGAGTTTATTCACCTCTTCCTAAACCATCCTACAATGCTTTGAAAGCTTCAGACCACTCGTTATATGTTGAGATAACCCTAGGCGATACACTTGGTTTTCTATCAGCCAAGATATTTTTGAAGTCCTCGATACCTAAAGGTCTAGGCTTTGCATGTTTATCCATTGCTTTGCCGGAATCAAACAACTCACCGATAACCCGCAGATGAGCAGACTGACAAATGTCACGGATATCACTACCGGAGAAACCAGCAGCCAACCGCGCAAACTCGTCAAGGTCCATGTCAGGGGTCAGATTCAGGTGTTCTGTGTACAGCTTCATCATGTGCAGTCGAGCCTCGTAATCGGGCAACGGTACCATGATACGTTTCTGGAAACGTCTGATAAACGGCCAGTCCAACGCCCAAGGCTTATTCGTTGCACCAATAACGTATACATGCAGTTTCTTGCCCTTGTCCATAACACCGTCCATCTCCTTAAGGAACTGGTTACGAACACGGGTTTCACCACCGACCTCATTAGAATGCATACCAATCAGTGAATCTAACTCGTCAATGAACAATATCGCAGGTTTTCCATTGCTAGCAATCTTTCGGGCTTGATTAAACAGTCTTGCAACATTTTGTTCAGCTTCACCGAGCCACTTTGACATAACAGAAGCAGCGTCAACTGAAACAAATGCACCATCGATTTCAGTAGCAACCGCAGCAGCCAGCAAAGTTTTACCACAACCAGGCGGACCAAACAACAGTATTCCCCGAGGCCAACCTAACGGAAACAGGTCAGGCCGCTGAACAGGATATACTATGGCTTCTTTGATGGCTTTTTTGCCAGTATCTAAGCCAACAACTTGGTCCCAAGTTACATTTGGTTTTTCCTGCAACACTAGTTCGTCATAGCTTGCCTTTTCATCTGTGCCACCTGCACCGTGCGGAGGTTCAGGTTGGTTATGGTTGTTCATCATTTCCACGTTATCTTCTGGTTGTATAATGGGCTGAACTGGTCGTTGTCCCTGTAATTCCTTGATACGTTCCTGATACGCCTGTGCACGTTGAATGTAAACACTGTTCAAGCCATAGTTCGGATACAGTCTAACAAGTTTCAAAAGAGTCGAGATACCCTTCTGGTACATCGTAATAGCCATCCCCTTTGACCCTTGACGGTCAAGGCGGACAGCCTCCAAAGCATATTTTGTTGCCGCTTGTTCAAGTTCTTCAGAAGCACTCATTCGCATCACGACGCAAACTTTATTTTTCCTTTAACGCCCAAGCTTTCTAAAGCTTTTTCAATTTCCCCACATGCAACTTGCAACTCAGTGGCACATTGATCAATATCCATGTCCCCAGAACGCTGTTTAGCGTATTCGAGAACAGATTTTTCTAGATCTTCGGTCACTGTCAAGGCTACACGTTTTACTTCGGGTTCTTCTTTGAAACCAATAAAAGTTGGAGAAACTCTAGGCTGAGAAATCTCTGAGCAGGTAGCTGCGAGGGCAACCCTTTGTCTAGGTGTTGCCGCTGGTTGTTGAGGTTGAGGAGCATCCACTACAGGAATGAAAGTTGGAGGTTCAGGTAGTTTTTCTGTTATCTGTTCCTCCAAGAATTCTGCAACTTCAGCAAGAACCTCTTGGCCACCTTCAGTTTTAATGTCGATGGGCACCTCAAGCCGTGTGGAATCGATCTTAGACACGGTCATGACTTCGATTATGCTTTCGTTTACCCGTTCCATTTCAAAAGCCATTTGAGGCATGAAAGAACTCAGACTCTTTGACACACCCTGCAGGTTATTTAGAACAGGCCTTAGATCAGAGAAGGCTTCATTGAATTCTTTGAGCGTTTCTAAACGTATGATAATGCGTTCCACAAGTATCTGCGTATGGTAAATTACTTTGGTTAGTTTTCTAACCTCAGCAAGTTCAGTTGCAAATATAGTTGCGCGTTCCTTGTTTTTTGCTTCTAACGCAGTCGCGCAAGTTTTGAAAAGATATTTGTCTCGTTGTGTTAATTTTATAATTACTTGGCCTAAACGAAACTGTTGAGACTTCAGTTTTGGAACTGCCTCAACAACAATTTGTTCAAACTGGGGGGAAGAACGAAAGGGGTTTTTAATCGAGAGTCCCTCGCAGACATAAGAAATTACGAGCTTTGCGTGTTAGTGTTCCGTACATGTATGATTACAGGTGGTTCTGGAAGGTTAGAGGCAGCAGATGTTTGGGGCATTGTTGGTTCAGGAATTTTCGGTAAAGTCAGTTCAGGGGTTTCGGGTCTTTTTTCTCCAAGAAGCATGTTTGATAGCTTAGTTCTTAAAGCGTCGAGGTCACTTTTTTCTGCGTTTACTCCCTTTAATCCAGATTGTATAATCGCTAAAGCTTTCTCATAGGACTCAGCGTCTAATCTGCCAATTTCACGTTCAATCTCGAGGTTGATCAAAGCAGAGTGAAGTTCGTGAATCTGTTGGTTGCAGTCATCAATTTGGCTGTCGATATCATCCATAAGTGATTTAGCGCTTTCTTTGAGTTGATCTAACGCGCCTTCGAAAGTGTTATGCAGATCATCATACATCTCTGGGGGTATCTTCTTCTTCGCAACAAGCTCATTTAATGCCTTGTCTTTTCGCCAGATTAAAGGAATCTCATTACACAGAGAAGCAGCTTTCAGCTTTATAGTCGGCGAAATCACTAAGTTACCGTTGTCAATTTTGATTTGCTCGTTGGAGTAACTAAGAAATTCTCCATCACCGCGCTCAACAAAGACTCCGTCAATACGACCTGTGGGTGTTACCTTGAATGAAGCAATACGACCGATTTGCCTTCCATATTCATCCTTTATTTGTTTGCCAACAAAAAGAAAGGGGTTGGAAATGGGTTTTGACACATGGTCACCTCCTTAATTTCCATAAACAACGAAGTATGGCATGAAGCTATACTTCGCTGTTTAATGCTTCCCCAAATGATGGGAGACTTGTGGGCAGATCTGGGAACTTTTCTTTGACTTTCTGCTCAGCAACTGTTGCTGCTTCGGTCAAGATTTTCTGTGCATCGTCGCCTGCTGATTGGAAGTCAATGTTCATGCCAGTGTTGTAGCCTGCATCCATGATAATTCCGCTAAGCAAGTTTCCGATACTGCCAAGTTCGCGTTCTGCTTCTGGGAACACTGCGGACATGCCAGTTTTGACGCTACTCAACACACTGACTGCTGGAGCCAAGGTGCTTACTACGTCGCCTAGTTCTGAAACTGTACTTAATCTGAGAACTATCTGTTCTAGGGCTAACCTAGAGTTCATGATCATTTTTTCCATTTTTCGGATTTCAGCCAATTCATTAGCGAAAACGTTTGCACGTGCCATGTCGTGTCGGGTGTATGCGTCAACTATTTTGGTGAATATTGTTTTGTCGCGTTGGTTGAAGCGGTCAGAGGCTTTGTCTAGTTTCTGGATCTGCATCTCCATGCGTTTTACTGCGAAATCTAATCGTGGTTTCAATGGACCTGGAGGCCTTACGGCGTCCTTTATTTTATTGCTGAGAGGTGTGTCATTGACTCCTTCTCCCCATTTTCTTGCAAATTTTTCGGACATACTAATTTCCTCACGCAAGCCAGTGTGTTTAAAGCGTATTATTAGGTTATTAACATGGAGCGAACATCCACATATATATCTGGCACAATGTAGTGGTTCTGACGTTGTTTTGAGCTTTAAATCTAATATTGAAAGAGAGACAGGGCGGAGAGGCGAAAATAGACAGTTTTATGTAAGTTACACTCAAAAGCGGGGAGATTTAACTGTTAAAACAAGGTGAAATATGTGAGTGACAGATTAAAAATACTGGGTGTATTTGCTCTGGTTGGTTTCGTTGGTGGAGTAGTTGCTAACCTCGGATTCAGCACATTTTGGCCATGGTTAGTAAGTGTCTTGCCATCGTTGTTAACTGCAGAATGGATTGTGTCAGGAATTGCGGGTGCACTGATTACTACATTCTTTGTAGTTATTTGGGTATACCTGAGCAAGCCCAGCGCTGAGTAAACAGAAAAAAATTCAATTTCCCTATTTTGTTTTAATTTCCCCCGCTTAGTTCAGGCGGGTAGCGAGTGTTTATTGTCGTTATTCTAATAACTGAAAAACTTTTAAGCAACGTTTTTTCCTTCAAGCTTATTCTTTTTCGTTGCTGGATGATACTATGCGGTTTGAGTTAGTTGCCCCTTACAAGATGTCGCCTGGTCAAGAAGATACAGTGGCAAAACTGGTTAAAAACTTTGAAACCAAAGACAAGCAGACACTTCTGGGCATTACTGGAAGCGGCAAAACGTTTGTTATGGCAAACGTGATACAAAAATTGCAAAAACCCACCCTGATTCTAGCGCATAACAAGACTTTGGCGGCTCAGCTGTATGCTGAACTCAAAGAACTGTTTCCACACAACAGGGTGGAGTATTTTATTTCGTTTTATTCGTATTACCAACCTGAATCGTACCTGCCAACCACAGACATGTACATCGAAAAAGACTCAGACATCAACGAGCAAATAGAAAAAATGCGTATGCACGCGGTTTCCAGCATATTAAGCCGCGAAGACACCATAATCGTCGCCAGCATCAGCTGTATTTACGGGTTGGGAAACCCCGAATACTACGAGGGCATGGCAGCGGATTTAACGGTTGGAAAAGAGCTTAAACGCCGTGAATTGTTGCAGTCGCTTGTGCGTATGCAGTATGAACGTAACGACCAAGTGCTTGAGGCGGGCAATTTCAGGGTTCGGGGTAACGTTGTGGATGTTGTTCCCTCGTATGAGGATGACATTTTACGCATAGAACTAGACGGCGACACAATCAAGAGCATCAAAGAGGTTCAAGCATTAACTGGTGACGTTAAACAGAGCCTTGACAAGGTCACGTTGTACCCTGCAAGGCAGTATGTTGTGCCTGAAGAGAAACAGAAACGTGCATTGGAACAGATACAGCAAGAACTCGAAGAAGAACTCCCAAAGCTTCCCGCGTTGGAGGCTCAGCGGCTTAGAAAACGTGTGAAATATGACATTGAAATGATAAAAGAGATGGGCTACTGCAAGGGTATCGAAAACTACAGTCGCCACTTTGATGGTCGCTGCGCAGGTGAGCCCCCGTTTGTTTTGATTGACTATTTTCCTAAGGATTTTCTGTTAATTATCGATGAAAGTCACCAAACGATTCCGCAGTCGCGGGCTATGTTTAATGGTGATTACTCGAGGAAAAAGAATTTGGTTGATTACGGTTTTCGGTTGACGTGCGCTTATGATAACCGCCCGCTTAAGTTTAGAGAATTTGAAGCGAAAATGAACAAAACCATGTTTGTTTCTGCAACCCCAGCAGAATACGAACTGGAAGCCAGCGGCAAACCCGTGGAACTCATCACCAGACCAACTGGGCTTCTTGACCCCGAGGTTGAGGTTCACCCCATTGAAGGTCAGATGCAGCACCTGATAACCGAAGCAAAAAAGACCATAGAACGGGGCGAGCGTGTGCTGGTTACGACGCTTACGAAACGTATGGCAGAGGATTTGACGGATTACTTGGTAAAAGAGGGTCTGCAGGTCAGGTATATGCACTCGGAGATTGACAGCCTAGACCGTATCGAGTTAATCAGGCAACTGCGGGCAGGCGAGTTCGATATACTTGTTGGAATTAACCTGCTGCGTGAAGGCTTGGATGTGCCCGAGGTGTCCACGATTTTTATTTTGGATGCAGACAAGGAAGGTTTTCTGCGTGATGAACGTAGCCTGATTCAAACGATTGGGCGGGCAGCCCGTAACGTGAACGGTAAAGTGTTTTTGTATGCTGACCAGAAAACGCAGTCCATCAAACGGGCAATTGAAGTCACCCGTTACAGGCGCATTTTCCAGAAACATTACAATGAAAAACATGGCATAACACCCCGAACAATAGTTAAGGGTGTAGCGGAAAGTGGGCATACAATCAAAGGAACCAAGCATTTGCCCAAATCTGAGATTCATAAACAGCTAATTGAGCTTGACGCGCAGATGAGGGCGGCTGCGGAGCGGTTGGAGTTTGAGAAGGCGATCCAGTTCCGTGACCGTATTCAGGAGTTGGAGAAGTCTTTGGATTATATACTGGATAAAGAGGAGAAAACGCCTCAAAAAAGGTAGGTTGAAAAGGATTCGTTACATTACGAGGTCACACATCAGGTAAAGCGTATGAGAGACAGCATTTTTGTTAAGGGTGC
>JBAZEV010000064.1:0-9351 GCA_041653695.1 Bathyarchaeia archaeon | reverse complement strand
TGAGCCCACATTGTTGTTACTTTTTTCTATGTTTTATCAACAAAACAGCTACGACCACAATCGCCGCCACTGCAACGCCCAGCACCACCAGCAGGTAAGATGGGAAAGGTTCAGCTACCTGAGGCATGGACCAGATTCTCAAATCGGGGTCACACAGGTTTGTTATGTACATGCAGCCAACAGTTACCATCTCCACGGTGCCGTCGTTGTCGATGTCGCCTGTTCCAACGTTCCACGCGGTTACGCCTTCGCCTATGGTCCAGTCTTTGCCGATTTTAAGCAACAAACTTTCGCCGTCCCAACTCCACACCCGTAGCTGGGCTTGCTCTGGGGGCTTGTTTTCGTCACCAAAGCCCTCGTAAACTCCGATGAATCCGCTGATAACGATGTCCAGTTTTTTGTCGCCGTCAACATCATTTAACGAAACAGCCTTAACTTCGGTAATGTCCAGTGACCGCCAGTCTTGGCTGACTTCCAACGTTAAAGTCTGGGTGTCCCAGTTCCAGATGGTTAATTGTGCGTTCACGTTTTCGCCGTCATACGTGAATCCGCCAGCAACGATTTCTTGGGTTCCATCTTGGTCTACGTCGCCGACTTTTATGCTGCTAACCATGGTGTTTCCCATGGCTACTCCAGAGATTCCCACGCCATAGCCGTCTTCAACTGTTTTCCATTCAGTGCTATCCTGCAATGTTAACGTGTCTTGGTTAAAGTTCCAAACGCAGATTTGTCCGCTGCTTTCGGTTATGTTGTTTTTGTATCCGCCTGTGATGATTTCAACTGTGCCGTCGTTGTTTAAGTCGCAGGCGTAAACAGAGTTTGCCCGAATTATGGCATATGTAACCAAGTCAACTGTTTGGCTGGTTCCGTCCCACCGTAGCACACTAAGCTGGTTTACGGATTCCTCGCGCACGTAGGCTCTTCCAACAACCAAAATTTCTGGGGTGTTGTCGTTGTTTATGTCGCTGATATATATTGAACCCGCAGACATGCCAGCGTATTCAGCTAGGGATGTTAGGGTTTCTCCGTTCCAGTTCCAGATTTTAAGCGACGAATAACTGCCAGATGTGGTTCCGCCAAACCCTGCGGTTATTATTTCGGTTGTTCCGTCGCCGTCTGCATCTCCTGCGTAGATGCTGCCTATCATGCCTTGGTAGTAGTGGTCAACCTCGTTGTGGAAGGCGGTTCCGTCCCAGTTCCAGATACGCAGGGGGGCTTGTACATCGCTCCAGTTGTAGTCAGGCTGCGAATAAGAGTACCCGCCAGTGATTAGTTCCATCACACCGTCGCCGTCAACGTCCCCGATATAGAAGTTGTGAGTGCCAAAATTGCAGGTACCACCCACACCGTAGGTTTCCCAGTGCTGCTCCCACTCAAGGGTTAGGTCTTCTGATTGGGCTAGTGCAGTTCCGATAAGGGGTAAACAAAGAATTGTAACCAAACAAGAATACAGAACTAACTTTCTGGGATTAAACATGGTAACATTTTGTGTTACTAGTTGCTTATTAGTTCCACCACAAAAAATTTGTTTTTGGCGCCGAGGGAGGGATTTGAACCCTCGCGACCCAATGGATCACAGGCTTTCCGTAGTCTTGGAGATTCCAGGCATGAACTTCCAGTTTTGGAATCTGCTCCCTACCAGATTTCCCGCAATTTTGTTTTTGCTCTAGGATACCTCGGCACAACTGTAGAATAGCAACAGACCTGTTTTTTAGCCTTTTCGCCTATAAATCCTGTTTTATTTGGTTAGTGTGCCACTTTTTGGGGTAAATACCCCGCGGCATAAACACCTTGTGAGTTTTTGCAACAAAACCGTGGTCCATTTTCAAAAGTTTCTCAGAGGAAACATACGCCTTCGACAACGCGATTACTTCGCCTTTTAGTGTAAACACCGCAACGGGGTCACCAATGTTGATTCCAGAATCCAACGCTACCACTCCGGGGGCGGTTAGATGGGCTCCGTGGCAAAGGGCATCTACTGCGGAATCGCGGACTGTTAGTTTTGGGATATACGCGAACGCTTTTTCCATGGGGCTTACAAAGTTTCTGAGTATTGTTTCGTCCTGTGTTTCCTTGTACTTGTTATACAAATAAGACAGGTCATGCAACGTGACCAAGGTTTTGTCTTCTACAAATGGGCCTGCCCGTGTTCGGCGTAGTTCCTGCATCTGCGCGCCTGTTCCTAGGACTTCGCCGATGTCGTAACACAGTTTTCGGATGTAGGTTCCTGCTTCGCAGCCGACCTTAAACAACACTTTTTGGTCAACCATTTCTATGAACTGGTTGTAGTATATTGTGCGTGTCCGAAGTTGCCGTTTGACTGCTGAGCGTACTGGTGGACGCTGGTAAAGGGTTGTCTGGAATTCTTCTAGGACCTGTTTTACTTTGGTTTCTGGCGCGTCGCCATGCAGTTTCATTACGCAGACATATTCTTTACCCGCAAGAAGGAGTGCCTGGATGACTTTTGTAGCGTCCTCTAGGGCGGTGGGCAGAATTCCGGTTACTTTGGGATTTCCCCGGCAGTTTATGCCTCAAGGGTCCCGCCGTGGCCGGCTCGTCCTATACCGAGGATTCGTTTGACCCACGCGGTTACTTCGTGGCTGGATGGTCCAGCAGGTTTGTCCAAGTTTATTATCCCAAACCGCATATGGTCGGCGATTGGACGGTCTTCGGGTCTGTGTCCATAACGTGGGTCGGTTTGTTCCTCGGTTTTTACCATTAAAGTTCGCTTAATTTCCCATGGCTCGTTGATTGTTCGCATCGTTACACTCCAAAAAAAGGGATTGAAATGGTTAAAAGATTTAGGTTAGAGAAGGTTTCGCTGATTTGCACATGCCTTCGAGTAGACCAGCATTTTTTAGTGCCTCGGTGATTTCTTCGTCGTTTGCGCCTCGTTTTATTTCAACGAGGTCTTGGGTTGGTTCTACGTGTGTGATGTTTGTTCGTCTGCGTTTTACGTCTGTTACTGCTTTAGGTCCAGTGATAAGGATGAATGTTTTGTCGATTAAGTCCACTACGACACATTTTTTACCTGTTTCTCGCCCTGCTACTTTTACACATATTCTTCCTATTTCTATTGCAGGCATTCTTAACCCTAGACATTCTGACTATGAAAACACATGTTTATACTTTACTCATACCAGAAAACATGTCAACACGTCAAGATTTGGTTAACATTTTTTGTTGTTTGGTTGCCCGTTTTTGTGCAGTTCATTCAATTGTAGTCAACGGTTTGCTGAAATGTTTATTCGGGATTCAGAAATGTTTTATTACTCAGATTCCGAATCAGAACTGAGCGCACGTAATCCCCGCACAAGGTAAAATCCAACCATTCCAATCCAATTTGCCTTTTTTGCGTGCGCTCCACACTTCTGTTCATTTTTGCTGAGTTTTCGGTAACCAAACGGGAACAGGTTTATGTTCTTCTTAGCTTTTCAGAAAAAATACTGTTTTCAACAATGTACATCTATTAGTCTTCAAACATGTCTGAGGTATCAACGCCAGTTTGGTGTTTTGGCTAGTTTCTTTTCTTTTTTCTTGATGCCCAAAAAGCAACTAGACCAATGATGCAGGTGACAGCGATTACTAATATGATGACAGTTTCTGGGGTGGTTGGAAATTGATCGGCGGCGTTTAATTCTAATGTACGTTCTTTGTTTGAGTCAAAGGATACGGTTATTGTGTTTTCCTCAAAATCTGCACCGTATGCTTTAACAAGGTATTGTGTAAAATACTCGTTGGTTTCGTTTTGCCATATATGCACCGCAAGAATGAATTGGGCGTTTCCTTTCGAGTTTGTTCTTTTCTGGTCAACCAAGGTTCCGTTTGAGTGATACACTTCAACGTTCATGTTCTCTAATAGAGCACCAGTTAACGATTTCACATTCACTGATAGGAAATAGCAATACCTTACTTTTGCGTCGTTAGTTTTGAAGGTTATCTCTTGGGCTTCATTTGTTGGTATTTTGCTGTTGATGAACCAGAGGTTTGGTTGGTCATAAAAAGTCAAGTATCTTTTCTGGTTCCATGTGCTGTTTATAACCCAGAGGGAGGAACTTTCACTCAAACACCAATAACGCGCGTTAGGAGAATCACAGTTAATTAACCAAGTATTAGATTCCCCTTTGAACACCATGTCAGCGGGAACATATGTGGAATTAACTATCCAAAGATTAGATTTATCACCTATACTGTTTGTCGAGTCAACCTCAGTAACATAGCTGTTTGAAACCCATATTTGCGCCTCATCAGCCACATCGCCAATACTACACAGAGGGGAATCATTTACAGTAACATTGGCGTTTTCACTTGCCATAATTTGGTTTGTACAATTGTCTAATACAACTAACGCGTTTCCATACGCTTCAATATACAGCTTTGAGTTCAGTGCCAAAACTCTGCTTTCATCTTTGCACACAATTCGCACAGTACTTGAATCCGTTGAATTAAGCAAGGCATTATCCGACAGATAAATTCTCATGGACGTGCCGCCAGATATTTGGTGCACATACAGAAATGCGTCATTCTTCAGAATAATCCGCGAATTATTGGTTGCATGTAAACTCTGAGCTTTTGCAGTAAAATTGTCAACAATCAAAGTGGCATTATCTTTTAGAACCAAATCCCCCAAAGAAGCCCCCTTTGTTCTTGTAAGATGCAGAACTTCATTTTCTTTCAAAACGGATATATCTGCCGGAAAAGGTGAGGGCAAATCTGGGATTTCAACAGCCTCAGATTCGGAAAGATTGTAAGAGAAAATACCTGTGAATAATACGAAACCACTGTTTGATACAATGTTGTTTTGAAGCAAAAAACTACCCGAGTTAAATCCAACTTTAAACGCGGGACCGTGCACGTCAACTATTGTGTTGTTGATTACACAGGTATTGCCTCCCTCAGTGTAGACTCCTGCGGGAGGAGTACCGCCTGAAGAAAAGATGTATCCAGTATGACCCAAGGTGAAATTAATCAAGGATACTCCGCCTACTGTTACATGAACTACATTGGCTGTGATTTTGTGGGCATCTATAATGGTGTGTTCTCTATCTTCTCCAATGAGTGTTAGGGTTTTGTTGATAGTTAATGTTTCATAATACACACCGCTTTTAACAAAAATTGTGTCTCCAGAATTGGCGCTGTCTATGGCATCTTGAATAAGGGGGTACTGATCAGGGACAATAATCGTTTTAGTTTCTGCTTTAACACTAGCATATGGGGGGAATGTGAAAACAAATAACAGTATTAGCAACAAAACTGCTGCTTTATTTATTGTCTTTGTAATAGCAGTCATCACTTAATTGCAAGTTATGTACAGTATTAAGGTGTTTTTGTAAAGATTTCTTGACTAAACTCGATGTTGCATGGTTAAGTTTTCTTGACAAAAAAACAGTTACAAAAGGCAATAAGCTAGCTTGCTGGTTCGATGCTTCTGTTTTGCCGTATTTCCAGCAGTTCTTTCATTTGGTGTATCTCTATTAGGTTGCTGGCATGTTTTTGTTGTGTCCTAAACGCGGCGGTGAACAGAACGGTGTCTTCGATATTTAGCAACTTCATGGAGTACAGGTGGCATGCCACGGTTAGGATGCGGTCGGTTTCTTGGCGGTAGTCAACATAAACTGGGATTACCCCGTAAACCAGTTCCAACTGCTTTTTTGCAATTGGACTAAAAGTTACTGCAATGATTGGCTGCTGAACCTTGAAACGGGCAATCATTTTTGCGGTGTACCCAGACCGCGTTAACGTCACGATTTTGGTCAGCGGCATGCTCTGGCATATCCGTTGAATGGAACGGCTTACAGTATCAGAGATGTTAACAAATCCCTGTTCCGCCACGCTACTTACTGCGGCTTTTTCTGTTTCCAACGCCACACGCGCCATAACCGCAACAGACTCCACGGGATACTGCCCAACTGCGGTTTCTCCGCTGAGCATGGTTGCGTCGGTTCCATCCAAAATCGCGTTGGCAACATCGCTGACCTCGGCGCGGGTTGGAAACGGGTTATGCATCATGGATTCAAGCATCTCGGTTGCGGTGATTACAGGTTTCCCCGCTTGGTTACATCTGCGAATCAACGATTTCTGCTCCAGCGGCACACGTTCAGTGGGTATTTCTACGCCTAAATCGCCGCGGGCAATCAAAACACCATCCACATCTGCGAGGATTTGGTCAAAGTTTTGTATGCCATCAAAGTTTTCGATTTTAGCCAGAACCGCACCCTCAAAACCCGATGCGGCTGACCGTAAATCTGCGATGTCCTTAGCACTACGGGTGAACGAGAGCGCCAGATACGCGATGTCGTATTGTTTGGCAAACTCCAAAAGCTCGTGGTCACGTTCAGAAAGTGTGGGAACAGAAAGCTGCTTGTTGGGAACGTTTACGCCTTTCCCGTCCGAGATTACGCCTCTGGATTGTGCACGTAAACGCATTGTTTTCCCGTGTTTTTCGGTTACAACGGTGCGTATTCTGCCGTTGTCTATCAGAACAGTTTCGCCGACATTCATCTGGTCGATAAAGTTGTGGTTAAAACTAAGGGGTTCACCATCAAAGCCAACATCTAACACGTCGCCGACGTTGACTGTTATCTGGTGGTTTGTTTGCACGCGGATTTCTGGTCCCTTCAAATCAACGATAACTGGGATGTCTGTGACTTCGCGGATTTGGTTTACCATCTTTTTGTATAGTTCAATGTCCCCGTATGCGGTGTTGATTCGGGCACAGTTCATGCCCGCTGATACCATCTGTTTTAAAACTTCAGGGCTCATGCTAGCTGGACCAATCGTGCAAACTATCTTGGTTTTCTTAGCCACCAATGTCACCATATAGTAAAGAACCGCGTGCTAGCGTTTAAACCTTGAAACAGCCACAATCAGCAGCGCCGCAACCAGAACCACAACGATAGCAGCTTGTGCAGCCAACACGATGTCCCCGTAACCGCCTTGTTTAGAGAGTATCCCAAACAGTGCCCAAACAACCACCAAACTAAACGCCAAATCCTTACGCAACACCAGCATAGCCAACGTCAAAGCAACAGCAACACAGATGATAAGCACAGCCCACGTTTCCGGTGCTACTCCGAAACCGTCCCACTCGGCGGCGGTCAACGCAACCGAAACGTTAGCGATTGTAGCGATGCTAATCCAGCCCAGATACACGCTGAAGGGTAGGTGCACACATAGGCGTTCCGTAACAGACGTTTTTGCTCGTCCGATATTCATTCGCAGGTAGATTAGAATCAAGCTGAGCAACAGGGCAAGCATCAGTACCAGACTGAATCCAATCTGGTTGTAGTGCCAAAGAAGCAGCCAACAGATGTTAAAGACGTTGCTTAGACCAAAATACATGCCAACCTGACCGAGAAACGGTTTGTCCCTGTTTCGGGGTAACAATTGGTAGATTACAAAAACCGCTAGCAGGGTGTAGATGATTCCCCATATCGCAAACGTGAAACCCGCGGGAGTAACCAATGTGGGGTACATGTTTGAAATGTCGGCGCTGGTTACGCCGTTCAGAAACGTTGTGCTTCCAGCCAAACCATTAACAGCAACAGTAACCAAAAAGGCAACAACATTAAGGGCTTGAAAGAAAACCGGTCTATTCAATACCATGAACATATGTTATCTGCTGATTTTTCTTATAAAAATATGCACAGCACCAAAACAGTAGTAGAGGTGCGGCGGGCAGGAATCGAACCTGCGAACCCCTACGGGAAAGGATAGCTCATCAAAACGCTGATCTTGAGTCCTCCGCGTTTGACCTGACTTCGCTACCGCCGCGCCCAACGCAACAAAAAGAACATGCAGTTAATTTAAGCGTTACCTATCGGTTTACTCGACAACGGTTCCAACGGGCTCGCCGTTAACTGCTTTTAACACGTTATCTGCGCTGTAACCACTCACAACGATAGTCCGCAACCTAAGCCGCTGAATAACCCGCACCGCCTCAGGGTCGATAATCTGGTTAATCCCAGCCCTGTGTGTATCAGACTCGAAAAGCGTGCCAAGCTGCTCAAAACTGATTTTGTCCAGCTTCTTTGCGTCACCAAACTTTTTGGGGTCTTTATCGTAAATGCCATCCACGTTAGAGCCTTTAACAAGCAAATCGGCTTTCACACGTTCCGCAACCAGTGCAGCAACGGTATCCGTGGTCATACCCGGACGCAACCCGCCCATAACAACGATTCTGCCTTGGTCTAAACCTGATTTTGCTTCTTCTAAACTAAGGGGGATATCGCCGCACCCAAGTTTGCCTAAACGTAAACTAAACAACTGCGCAAACAGACGCGAAACATGAATCGCAGCCCAGTCTTTGCGGTCTTCTTCCATGCCAAGCTCCGCAGCCACGCTGATGAAGTTACGGGCTAACGAACCCCCGCCAACGACCGCAGCTACTTCGTGTCCCTGCTCTTTGAGTTGTTTTAGTAAATCAACGTAGTCTCCTATGAGTTCCGCGTTAAGAGGCGAACCCACAACCGAACCGCCGACTCTGATTACTACACGCATCTTGGTTACCTTATACAACAGTGGATACAACAAAATAATAACACATTCGGCTTCAGACGCCGTTTCAAAGCCTTATAACTATATTTAGTTATATTCTATGAAACATAAAATCTGTACCGTACTTTGGGTGAACGAATATGAGCACAGCAGAACTGGTCTTCTTGGGCACAGGCGGCGGAAGATTCGCCACCATAACCCAAAAAAGAAGAACAGGCGGAATACGGCTCATAACAAAAAAAATGAACCTGCACATCGACCCCGGACCAGGCGCATTGATATACTCGCTTGAAGCAGGCTTAAACCCACAAAGAATCAAAGCGGTACTTGTGTCACACCGCCACCCAGACCACTACGCCAACGCAGAAATCTTGGTCGAAGCAATGACCAAAGGCATGCTCAAAAAAGGCGGAATCTTGGCTGCGCCCTCAAACATTTTATCTGGAACAAAAGAGGCAGGACCGTCTATTTCGTTGTATCACCAGCAGATGATACAGCAAACAGTACCCGTAAAACCGGGCGTAACATTCAACGTGGGCAACATAAAAGTTGCAGCCACAAAAACACGGCACACAGACCCAGACGCAGTTGGGTTCCGTTTTGATGTACCAGAAGTAGGCACAATCGGGTACACCGCAGACACCGAATATTTTGAAGGCATAGAAAACGAATACAAAGGCGTCAGGGTGCTCATCATCTCGGTTATGCGTCCGATGGGAAGCCCATGGCCGGGGCATATGACGCCGAAAGAGGCAATTAAAATCGTTGACGCGGTTAAACCAGAAATCGCTGTTGCAACACATTTTGGTATGAAAATGATTTTCAGTGGACCAAACTATGAAGTAAAAACAATAG
>JBAZEV010000063.1:0-9555 GCA_041653695.1 Bathyarchaeia archaeon | reverse complement strand
CGGCGAATCAGGCACGGAGTGTTTTCGTGGAAACGCACAACCGAATCGTCGCATCTTTGGGCGATTGCTCTGTTGTGCATCAAAAAGTAGTCAACGTCCCCGCCCAGCTTCTTTATTGCCTGACTGTTCTCTGTAACGATTGGTTCGCTGGGTGGGTTTGCGCTGGTCATCACAAACGCGGGTTCAGATACGCCGTCAAAAAGCATCACATGCAACCCCGTATACGGAAGCATCACGCCGACTGTGTGAAGTTCAGGCGAAACAAGCTCAGAAAGGTAGTAGTTTTCACTTTTTTTAAGCAAAACAATTGGCTTACGGTAAGACACCAACAGGTCAGCTTCACTACCGTTTAACTGCGCAAACGTTTTCACATGCTCCAAATCCGCAGCCATTATGGCAAACGGTTTTTGGCGTCGGTGCTTGGTTCTTCTCAGCCTCGCCACGGGTTCTGTCTGTGTTGTGGCACAAGCAACATGAAACCCGCCGTTTCCTTTAATCGCCAAAACGTGCCCTTCATCAAGCAGTTTGCCTGCCTCGCGGATGGGGTCTTGGCATTCTACGGGTTCTCCGCTGCTGGAAACAAGATACGCTTTCGGGCCACATTCTGGGCAAGCCACAGTTTGGGCGTGGAACCTGCGGTTTTTGGGGTCGGTATATTCTGCCTCGCAGACATTGCAGAGCTGGAACTGGTTCATTGTGGTGTTTGCCCTGTCGTAGGGCAGTTTATTGATTATTGTGTATCTTGGGCCGCAGTCTGTGCATGTGTTAAAAAAGTAGTTGTAACGCCTGTTTTTGGAGTCACGCAACTCCCGTACGCATTCGTTGCAGATTGAAACGTCTGGGGGTATAACAGAACCAGAAAGCTCCGCGGTTCCAGAACTCTGTAATATACTGAATGCATCAAAGCCTTCTTCAACCGTTATGTAATTTGTTTCAATATTGTATATCTGTGCCAGTGGCGGCCTGTTATCTTTTAACTCTTCGATGAACTGAGCTATTGCGTGTTTGTTTCCTTCCACAACAATTTCAACAACGGCGTCGCCCCTGTTTCTTACGTAGCCTACTAACCCATTTCTTGCAGCAGTCTGGTAGACAAACGGGCGAAAACCTACCCCCTGAACTATGCCGCTGACCAATATTTCGGCACGCAAAGGATTGCAGAACTCCCTGAATCTTGAGAAGTATCTATTTTGGGAAACTAATAAAGACATACATTTGAACCACAACCGTTTCCTCAACATTTTTATCGACATGTTTGTACATGGATATCGGTTTAGATGAATATTCCAGTTCACGTTCAAGTCTCCAGACTATCTACCGTAGACCTGGTAACCATCGCGTTGCTGGCGGGTCTGGGATTGGCAACAAAAGGCATCGTGCGCCCCGTCATCGGAGTGATAACTGGAACCCTTTACATCCCCACCGGAGCCGTTGCTGGGGGACTGTACATGATGTGGCCAGTAATGGCGCATGGACTCGTGAAAAAAACTGGCGCAGCAACCCTAACTGCACTGGTACAAGCAATAATCAGTTTGCTGGTTCCGTTCGGAAACTTTGGAGTATTCTCGTTTATAATCTACCTTTGTCCAGGACTGGCAATAGACACCTTCTTTTTGGTATCCCGACACAAATCCTGCTGTGCAGTATGCTGTTTTGGCGCCTCAGCGATAGCAAACGTTGTGGGCACTGGTTTGGTTGGTGTTATCGTGTTGGTGCTGCCTTTGGCGCCACTGGTTTTCTCTTTGGTTCTTGCTGCAATCAGCGGCGGATTAGGCGGAATTGTTGCCCATATACTGTTAATCGAGTGCAGGAAGCTGGGGCTGTGACTTGTATGTTTTTGGAGTTGGGTCAATGAATAAAGGAACTAAAATTGTTGTTGTCTTGTTTGTTGTTTTTGTTGTTGCTGCTGTGCCGCTGTATTTTTATCTTCACTCGGGCGGGGAACAAGAAGGCACACTGCAAATCAAAGGGTTGGTCAGTAACCCATATAATTTGACCATATCTGAACTGCGGGCGTTGCCGTCTTCCAACATCGAGGTAACATTAGATTCAAGCACTCACCTAGACGAGGAAGGCACATTCACGTATACTGGCGTAACACTTTGGAGTTTACTTGAATCCGCAGATGTTTCAGTTGATGCCTCTTCTGTTTATGTTAAGGCGATAGACGGTTATGGTTTAACTCTTAGATTAACTGATGTACAGCATGACTCCTCGGTGTTGCTGGTTTACGAAAAAGACGGCCAACCATTAGTTGCTCTTGCTGATGGTGGCGAAGGACCAATCAGGTTGGTAATCGGGTCCGACCAGTATGCACAGCGGTGGGTAAAATCTGTTGTCGCACTTGATGTCCGCTAACAAAAAAGGTAGTCAACCTTGAAGCAAATCCAACTCAAAAACGTGGCATACACGTATCCCATGGCAGACAAGCCAACAATCCAGAACATGGACTTGGAAATAACCCAAGGCGAATTCGTTGGGTTAATAGGGGGTACTGGAAGCGGCAAAACCACCCTGCTGCGGTTGTTGAATGGATTGATTCCACACTACTTCGGCGGAGCCCTTGAAGGCCACATACTTGTTGACGGCATGAACACCAAAGATTACCCAATCGGCAAGCTTGCGGCTTCGGTTGGGTTTGTTTTTCAGGAAGCCGATTCACAACTGTTTTTTCAAACCGTAGAAGACGACATCGCCTTTGGCCCCGAAAACCTGTGTGTGCCCCCAGACGAAATCGTGCGTCGAGTGGATGAAACGTTGCATAGGGCAGGTTTAACTGAACTGCGTTTCAAGTCGCCAAGTAATTTGTCTGAGGGCCAAAAACAGCTTGTTGCGATTGCATCGGTTCTTGCCATGAAACCAAAAATCTTGCTATTGGACGAGCCGACCTCGAACCTTGATTCTGAAAGCAGTGAACGTGTAATCGGTTTTGTCAAAGAACTAAACCAAAACGGCATAACCGTGGTTTTGGCAACCCACGACATCGACACAATAGCCGAATGTGCCAGCCGCATCGTTTTGGTTGATGACGGAAAAATATTGGCAAACGGTAAACCCGCTGATGTTTTCTCTGATTTTGGGTTGTTTGAACGTTTGGGTTTGAGTTTGCCCCAAGTTACGCAGTTAGCCCAGAAACTGTGCATTGATGGCGTTGATTTGGGGGCGGTTCCCGTGACCGTGTCTGAGGTGTTTGAACTGGTTGTGAGGCGATTAAACGATTAGCTACATACAAGCAGAAAACGTTAGTTACAGTTACGGCGACGGAACAGCTGCATTGCGGGATGTTTCTGTTTCGCTTGGCTTAGGCGAGGTAGTTGCCGTAATTGGCAGAAACGGTTCAGGCAAAACCACTTTGGCAAAGGTTTTGGCGGGAATGTTCAAACCAACAACTGGGCAACTGTTTATTGATGGCAACGACTACCGCAAATTCAGTGTTGCTGAGATTGGGCGCAAGGTTGGTTACGTGTTCCAGAACTTTGATTACCAGCTGTTCAGCGACACCGTAGCAAACGAAGTCACCTTCGGATTAAAAAATATGGGCTTACCCGAACCAGAGATACAAACCCGCATAGATGAAACCTTAACAAAGCTTGGTTTGGAACATTACCGCGGTGTTCACCCGCGCCGTTTAAGTTCAGGTCAACGCCAAGCCGTTGCTATTGCTTCGGTTCTTGCGATGAAACCAAACGCGGTAATCTTGGATGAACCAACAACGGGTCAGGACCAAAAACGAACAAAGCAAATCATGCAGCTAATCCAGCAGATGCAAACTGAAGGCAAACTGGTTATCATCATAAGCCACAACATCGGGAACATCGCCTCATACTGCAAACGGGTCATCGCCTTAAACGGTGGACAAATCGTTGCAGACGGACCAACCCAAGAAATTTTGGGAAACAAAGCGTTGCTAAAACAGATACACTTCAAGCCAACGCCGATTATGCAGCTTTCAGAACTGTTAAATGGTAACGGTTGCCACAGCAACGTTTTTTCGGTAACCGAGATGGCGCAGTTCATAAAAGAACATGTAAGGAGCAAACAAAAATGAGTGCCACTGCACTAGATAAGCCCTCTTTGCTACATCGGATAGACCCGTTGCCCAAGTTTCTAATCGTTTTGTGCATTTCCACGCTTGCGGTTGCGTTTCCAAACCTGGTATTGCTGGTTATACTTGTTTTAATTTGTGCTGTGTTGGCGGCGGTTTCCAAGATATCGTCTGGGCAGTTGTGGGGTTACATTAAACCGTTTTTGTATCTGGTTTTGGTGCTCGTTATTGTTCAAGCCGTTTTCTACCCGTTTTCGGCACAGTATGTTCTGATACGGATACCTGCTGGGTCGCCGATTCTTGGAAACTACGTGTTGCTTAGCGTGGACAGCCTTGTCTACGGCGTAACGTTGGGGCTGCGTTTTGTTGCATTGATGTTATCTGCGACTGTTTTCAGTTTGACAACCAAACCGCGGGACTTTTTGTTGTCGATGCACAGGATACACGTGCCTTACACGTTAACGTTCATGGTCAACATTGCGTTACGGTTCATTCCAGACATCCGCGACAAAGCAAAAGACGTCATGCTCGCCCAAACCGCACGGGGACTGGAACTTGAAAAAGGCAGCATAATAACCAAGGTTCGCGCGTTTTTGCCGTTACTGCTTCCGCTGCTGGTTACTTACCTTTTGATGGCACGAAACTCCGCGGTTGTCCTAGAAACCCGCGCCTTCAGATACAAAAAAGAACGAACCTACATGCACGCAATGAAGCTAACCCGAACCGACACACTGCTGGTTGTTTCAACACTGGCGCTAACAATCTTGTGTGGTACTATATTCTGGCAGTACGGCGCACTTTTGAGGGTAATCTAATCTTTTGGTTTGTTTTCGATTTTAATTGTTAACGTCTGAATTTGTTTAACCCCATGCAACGTCAAAACAACGCCTTCCAAAACATTCTTGATAACGTCGCGAGGAAACTCCTTGATTGGAACCTTCACACCGTTAACCTCCAACGATACCGTTCTCTCACCAGAAAGCAACGCACAGCCCCTCGCTTTGGGGTCACCTGCAACTAGTGCTTTGGCTAAATCGTAGCAGGTCGGAAACCCGCATTCGCCACAGTGAATCAAACCCGCAAGAAGACCAAACGCCTTGTTTTCAACTAGGTCTGCCAGTTTTTCTGCATCAACTAGTACGTTGAACATGGGCAAACCCAGCTCTGCGGCTTTTGCGGTTTGCTCGTTTGATTCCATTATCAAGCCTGAGACCGCTATCTCTAAACCGTCCATGTATTGCTGGATTTCTTGCATTGTTTTTGCTGCAACTATCTTCGCTAACGTTTTCTCTTGTTCGAAGCCCTCCAAAAACACGTAGTCGCAGTCCTGCAGAAACGCCGCTATCTGGTTTAGGTTCATCTTGTTTTTGATGAAAAAAACGGTTTCAGTTTTCGGCGACGCCACCACGATGTCTGCGCCTGCGGTGCTGTGTTTCCATGTGTCATGCGAAGTAGCAGGAGAATCAACGGTTTCGATGTTAGGCATCTGCTTAACTGTCGCAACTTTGTATCCACGTTTCTTGAAAACCTGAACCAGACCCGTTAAAACCGTGGTTTTACCCGAATGTTTCCCGCCGACAACTGCAACAAACTTTGGCAACAGAATTCACACCGTTCAAGACTTGGTTTTGCAACCGTATATAGGTTTCATCACGGCAAACCATGACAACAGTTTGCACAAATAATATAATCTACTCCAGTTCTACGTGAACCAAACGAGGAACACCTTATGGTCTACGTGGTTGCTGTTGTTGGGACGCATCATTCAGGGAAAACCACCACAATCGAGCACCTGATTTCTGCCCTGACACAGCAGGGATACCGTGTTGGCACAATCAAACACATCCACCATGAACGATTCTCCATCGACCAAGAGGGCACAAACACTTGGCGGCACACTCAGGCGGGCTCAAAAGTAACCGTAGCCATCGCCCCAAACGAGATTGCCATAATCAAAAAAACCAGCGCCGAACTTGAATCGTTGGACCAGATAATCAAGCAACTAGAAAACGATGACCTTGACTTCATCATCATAGAAGGCTTTCATCGGTTAATCAGCAAACGCGCAGACATCCCAAAGATAATCGCTGCCAAAGACATGCAAAACCTGCAAGAAATGTTGGCGTTGCCTACTCCGCCGATTTTGGCAGTTACTGGGTTGGTTGCGCAAAACAAACCTTGCGGCGTTAACGTTGGTGTGCCTTTGATTAGTTTGCCCGATGAAGTAAACAAACTTGTTGAGGTAATCAAAGAGTTCTACAAAGTTTCAGGTCGCTAAAACGGTTGACTGCTGGTTAAATGGGTTGCATGCTTGTTTGTGTGGTTCAGCACGCCTGTAAAAGAAAACTTTAAGTTTAATGTTAAGAAGTGAACTACCTCGATACTTCACGAAAAGAAAAAAACCCTTCTGAGTGGAGAGCAAGATGACAACAGAAACATCACGACACGCCGGAATAGAAATTGCGGACGACTACTGTAGCCGATGCGCAATATGTGTGGCGGTTTGCCCATATGAAGCCATTTCCAAAGACGAGAAACAAAAAAAAATCATTTTAGAAGTTGAAAAATGTCGGGTCTGCGGTTTATGTGTAAGCGCCTGTCCGCTTTCAGCAATCGACCTAGTTTACTACAACGTCGATGCCTTAACCAAAAAAGTTCAAGATGAACTAGCTGAAAAAGACTCTAAAACTCTTGTTTTAACCTGCCGAGGCAGCAACACCGCCTCGTCTGATGTTTCATTGAAGTTTAAGGACGAAAACGTGGAAAACTTTGTTTCGTTACGTTTACCCTGTGTTGGACGGGTTCCACCCGAGTTTTTCCTGAACAACTTGGCTGGTGGTGTAGAAAAAATACTTGTCCTGCAATGTGAAGAAGACTTTTGCAGGTTCAAAAAAGGAAGCAAAATCGGAGTAAACAGGTTCGAGTTACTCAAACAGACCGTAAAAGAGCTTGGCTACAACCCCGATAACATGGTTATCAAAAAAGATTCCTTGAAAGCAGTCTACGACACAACCAAATGTGTTGGCTGCGGAAAATGTGTATTCATTTGCCCATACGACGCAATCGTGTGGAAAGACATCAGCACACCTGAAATAAAAACAGACGACTGCATGGGCTGCGGCGCATGTGCACTTGTATGCCCACATCAGGCAATTGAACTGCGCGGCTACGAGTTTGAGCCCATATCCGAGATAATCAAAAACTGCAGCACCAAAGCAACAAAAGCCCAGGCACAGGGCAAACCAGCATTACTGCTGTTTGTTTGTGAATGGTCAGAGTTCTCTGCACTGGATGACGTACAAAAAGGTTGCATAACGGATAACGTCACCATAATCGAGCTTCCATGCGCCAAAGGATTTGACCCTGTTCTTGTTTTGGAGGCATTCAGCGCCGGTTTCGACGGTGTTATGGCAGTTGTTTGCCCCGAGGAAATGTGCAAACTTGAAGAAGGAACCTATCTGGGTGAACGCAACTTTGTTGCATTAAAGAAGGTTCTTAAACACTACAACTTGGATGACCGTTTTGAAACATTCAAGGTCAGCCCCAAGTATCCGGGAGAATTCAACGCAAAACTAGAGGAATTCAAGAAAAACATTTCCTTGATTCCAGAGTCAAAGGAAAAAAGTGCATAAAGGGATGTGGTTTGATTGTATCAGATAACTACTAAACAGGAACTTGCACCCAACATCTACCTGATCGAGGTCGCAGCCGCGGATGTGGCCGCCAAGGCGCAGCCGGGGCAGTTCGTGATTATACGTTTGGACGATAAAGGAGAACGTGTTCCCTTAACCATTGCGGGCGTTG
The DNA here is from genome assembly GCA_041653695.1 of Bathyarchaeia archaeon. Taxonomy (GTDB): domain Archaea; phylum Thermoproteota; class Bathyarchaeia; order Bathyarchaeales; family Bathyarchaeaceae; genus Bathyarchaeum. Next base: position 1,706 of record JBAZEV010000063.1, on the reverse strand, counting down.
ACACAAAGAAGGGAACCGTTTTTACTGCGTTTCATGCTGTTGGCAGAACCACCAAAAAACTTGCAAAAGTAAACGCGGGTGAATCGATTTTGGACTTTTCTGGTCCGTTGGGTAACCCCGCTGAGGTTGGCAAGTTTGGTAAGGTTTTGCTTGTTGGTGGTGGCGTTTGGTGTGCTCCGCTGCATTTTGTTGCTTTGGCTCTTAAGCGGAACGGTAACAAACTTGTGGTTGTTGCATCTGGCAGAACCGAAAACGACATGGTCTACGAAAAGGAACTAAAAGCACTCAGCAACGAGTTCCATGTAGCAACAGATGACGGTTCTAAGGGTTCTGAAGGCTTAGGTTTTGTTGCAGATCTTTTGAAGGCTCAGAAGTTTGACCACGCAATAGTTATGGGGCCTGTTTCTACCCTGAAGAAGGTGGTTGATTTAACTCGGCCATATGGTTTGAAGACCATGGTTACTTTGGCGTCCCTGATGGTAGACGGCACTGGCATGTGTGGTGCTTGCCGTGTTAGCGTTGGCGGGGAAACCAAGTTTGCTTGCATGGATGGCCCAGAGTTTAACGGGCTTGAAGTCGATTTTGAGGAACTTGTGGACCGGCAACGTATGTATTTGCCTGAGGAACGTATGGCTTCTATGATTTATGATAAACTTGGAGGAAGTGTGAAGCGTGGATAAAGAGAAACGGAAACATTCAATCTCGATGGCAAAACAGGATATTGCTGATCGGATTCATAACTTCTACGAGGTTGCCCTAGGTTACACTGAAGAGCAAGCAAAAGCTGAAGCTGAGCGTTGTCTGCAGTGTCCAAGACCTCTATGTGTGCAAGGTTGTCCTGTTGAGGTTCCGATTCCTGAGTTCATTAAACTGATTAAGGAAGGGAACTATGTTGAGGCTAGCCTTAAAATAAAAGAAAAGAACAGTTTGCCTGCTGTTTGTGGCCGTGTTTGTCCACAAGAGAACCAGTGCCAAAAAATGTGTGTTCTTGGCAAGATGGGTGACCCCATTTCGATTGGCCGTTTGGAACGTTTTGCTTCTGACCGTGAACGCCTGAAAGGTGTTACTGTTCCCGCTAAAGAAAACGGTGCAGTTACCGGCAAAGTTGCAGTTGTAGGTTCTGGCCCCGCAGGGTTAACAGTAGCCGCTAATCTGGTTAAGATGGGACACGATGTTGTGATGTTTGAGTCCCTGCATTCTGCTGGCGGCGTTTTGATGTATGGTATTCCAGAGTTTCGTTTGCCCAAAGATATCGTGCAAACCGAGGTTGATTACATCAAAAAACTTGGCGTTGACGTAAAAACCAACTACACCATCGGGCGGATATACACTATCGACGAGTTATTCGCCGACGGTTACGACGCGGTTTTTGTTGGCAGCGGTGCGGGTCTTCCAAACTTTATGGGTGTTCCTGGCGAAAACTTGGGTGGCGTGTATTCTGCTAACGAGTTTTTGATTCGTGTAAACCTGATGAAGGGTTACCTGTTTCCTGAGTATGATACTCCTATTCGTATTGGCAAGAATGTTGCCGTTGTTGGCGGTGGTAACGTTGCGATGGATTCTGCGCGTTGCAGTCTGCGTTTAGGTGCAGAAAAAGTTTACATCGTTTACCGTCGTTCCCGCGAGGAGCTTCCTGCCCGTGAAGAGGAATCTGAAAACGCCGAGGAAGAGGGCATAATCTTCCAGTTGTTGACTAATCCTATCCG
>JBAZEV010000062.1:0-9560 GCA_041653695.1 Bathyarchaeia archaeon | reverse complement strand
CCCATATTTTTTGGACACATCCTTGTTTAGGTCCGCGATTATCGGGAACGGGATTGTTACTCCCATCTTTTCTTTGATGTTTCGTATCCACGCGATGTGAGATGATGTGCTGTCTACGCTTAAACCCAGAAGTTCTGTGTTTCGTTTCTTGAGTTCAGGGTAGATTTCGGCAAATGCCATGAACTCTGTTGTGCAGACTGGCGTAAAATCGGCGGGGTGTGAGAACAGTATAAGCCAAACACCCTTGTAATCTGAGAGCCTTAACACTCCATGTGTTGTGGGCGCTTCAAAGTCTGGTGCTTGTTCTCCAATTAAGGGCAACCTAATCTCTTCTGTTTTTTCTTCCATCAAAATCACCGTATATATACATGTGTTTGACCCGAAATAAACGTTATCTAAACAGATTTTATAGACCAAACACAGAAAATACGAAACCAAAAACGGTCATTTGGTTAATATCTATAAATTTTAACCTGCGTAATAATGCTTAAACCTTCAAAACGTCAATACTGCTAAAACAGTGGATACACAATGGATTACCCTGCTGAATGGGAAACAGATTACACAACAAAAAATGGATTGAAAGTTGTTCTTCGTCCAGAACTGTCCAGAGATTTAGAACTATTGTGGATTCTGTTTTCAACAATGTCCAAAGAAAGCATTTCATGCCTTCTTCCTCCAATCCCCCGAGATGTGGTGGAAACTTGGGTCGATAACATAGACTACGATTTGGTGTTACCGATTGTAGCCCTTGTAACCGATAACGGTAAACAGAAGATAATTGCCTCGGGGATACTAAGACTAAATGAACATATTCCACTCAGGCACAAGGCAGAACTGGGCGTAGCAGTTCATGATGACTACCAAAACGTTGGAATCGGTACCGCAATGGTGACTCATCTGCTTAGTATCGCTCGCAACAAAGGGTTAACTAAGGTTTATCTGCACGTAAGCACAGCAAACGAGCGTGCCATACACGTTTACGAAAAAGCAGGGTTCAAAAAAGAAGGCACACTAAGAAACGAAAGCTGCGTTAACGGAAAATACCGCGACGAATACCGGATGGCACTTTTGTTTTAGCCCCATTTTGGTTAATTCCTTAAATCTGTTCAGTAACATAGCTGTTGTTTATGTCTGCTGTTGACCTTGCTGTTCGCGCGTTTCGTGAACTTGAACCTGAAGACCTCCAGTTACTGGTAGCCATCGAACAAACAATGAAAAACTATGAACATGCACCCAAAGACGCCATCCAAAAACAAGCACAGCTTCCATACTCCGAAATCGAGTACCGTTTGCCATCGTTAATGAAAAAAGGATTACTGCAAGGTTGGCATAAACAGTACCTTGGTTACAGCCTCACAACCGCAGGACACGACCTTCTGGCAATAAACACACTGGTTAAAACAAACGTAATCGAAGCCTTCGGAAAATCGTTGGGTGTCGGAAAAGAATCAGACGTCTACGACGCCCTTGCGCCCGACGGGAAACAGGTTGTACTCAAGTTTCACCGCGTCGGCAGAACCAGTTTCAAGAAAACTAAACTTAAACGTAACTACTCAAGCAACTACAGTTACTCTCCTGACTGGCACCACCAATCAAGAATCTCAGCTAAAAAAGAGTACGACGCCCTTAAACTGTTATACCCCCAAGGCGTAGCAGTCCCAGAACCAATCACCCAAACCCGCCACGTGGTTGTAATGAGCATAATCGAAGGCGCAGAACTATTCCATTACCCCGAGTTACCCGATGCCAAGACTGTTTTTGACGAGATACTAGTCAACATAAAACTGGCTTACCAAAAAGTCAAAATGATACACGGCGACCTGAGCCCATACAACATTATACTTCAACCAAACCACCATATTCTGATAATTGATTGGCCGCAAAACGTTTCTGTTAAGCATCCAAACGCAAAAGAACTCATACAACGGGACATAAAAAACGTGTTAGATTTCTTTCAACGAAAATATAGCCTAACAAAAAGATTAGATGATGCCCTCGTTTATGTTACCGAGGAAAGCTAAAACTACGTTAACTAAACGAAAGCTAAACCCATAAACCCGAAAAGTGTTGTTTACTCTCGGGGCAAATCTGTGCAGATATACAGAATGTTATTTCCTCGAAGGAGAATGCTTCCGTAGTTAGCGGTTAATTTTTCGTTAACTCGTTCTGTTGCCTTATCCAACAGCAGGTTCATGTGGCTGTCACAGCGAACCATGGTTCCTCTGTATTCAACTCCGTTTTTTAGGATAATGGCCACGTAACTGTTTAACTGTTTAGTCAACGCATTCAATGGTTTTCTACTTGGCTCCAATGTGTATCACCAGCAAACATCTACTAGAATAGGTGTCTGTTTATAAAAGTTATGAGCAAACAATAAAAAGAAGCACCCGCCACCAAAACAAAAAACGCTGCATCCTGCTTGGGCAACGCGTAAATTTAACGTTTTAACCCAAAATATCTTTGAACAGGTCATCAACCTGTTTAGGGTCAAGTTTCTCGTAGGCTTCAATGCTCAAGACATCATACCAGAACGCGTCTGAAACGTAACCATAAACTGGTTTACCTGCCTTAAGCAGACTAGGCAAAACCTCACCCATAAAATCCAGTTCAGGTCTGTCACCTTTCATGCGTTTCATCTCCTCAAGCATTTCACCCTTCAATACAGAGATACCCACACTTACTGGTTTATCCAAGGTCGGCTTTTCTTCAAACTTGACAACCTTACTGTTTTTGTCCAAGTTTGCTAAACCAACACGCACCTTAAAACCCAACGACAACGCCACTGTGCTTAGTGCCTTGTTGTTTTCATGAAACTTTAGCAACTCTGTGAGGTTCATGTCTGTAACGATGTCACCGTAATACACAAGCAAAGTGTCCTTTGAGCTAACTGCGCCGCTGTTGTATGCGGTTAAGACTGCTCCGCCTGTTCCCTTGGAGTTGGGGTCATCCTCTATGTAGGTGATTTTAACCCCGAATCTTGAGCCGTCGTCAAAGTAGTTTTTGATCTGCTCTGCTTTGTAGTTTACCAAGAAGACGATGTCTTTGATTCCGTGATGCTTGAACAACTTAACTACATATTCAAGAAGCGGCTTTTCCTTAAGTCCCACCGGAACCATAGTTTTTTGGATATAATGAGTAAGCGGTCTAAGTCGGGTGCCTTTTCCGCCACATAGAACTACGCCTTTTACTGTTTTCACTTATAAGCCCTACCAAATTTAGAAGAAAAAGAAGAGAATTGTTTTTTCTCTTGGTCTTAGTTTTCGGATTCGATCTCTTCAATTGGTCTTGGTGGAGGAGTTGTACCCATTGTCCATCCGATCCATGCTCCAATTGCTAGCACTGCGACAAACGCGATCAGTACTGGACCTGCAACTAGGTATAGCCTGAAAATTTGTGCATTCAAGTCCCAGCCAAGTAAATCAACTATTTCACTTGGCCAAATCATGCTAACAGTGTAAGCAAGCGCAACTATAGCGCAGACCAGGAAGATTACCCATCCGATTGCTTGATCTTTGCTAACCATTTATTCATTCACCACGATGTAGCCAACTCTATCTATAACCATATTATAAGCTTTATTGTTAAACTAGATAGTTCCCGCTTCCCAAGTCGCCAAATATTTCTTTTGTTCTTGGGTTAGTATATCAATTTCAACATTTACTGCTTTTAGTTTTAATGCTGCAACAAGTTCATCGATTTCTTTTGGCACACGATAAACACGGGTTTCCAGTCCCCTGTTTTTAACCAAATACTCAGTTGACAACGCTTGGTTAGAGAACGACATATCCATAACCTCTGATGGGTGCCCCTCTGCTGCGGCAAGGTTTACAAGCCTGCCTTCTGCGAGCAGGTGCAGTTTTCTTCCATCCTGCATGGTGTACTCTTCTAGGTTTGGTCGTAGAGTTCGTTTGTTTTTGGACATTTTTTCTAGGTCAGGTATATTGATTTCCACGTTGAAGTGTCCACTGTTGGCAATGATTGCGCCGTCCTTCATTTTTTCCATGTGCTCTTTTCGGATAACACTTGTGTTTCCAGTTAATGTAACAAACAAGTCACCGATTGGCGCTGCCTGATCCATGGGCATTACCTGAAACCCGTCCATTATTGCTTCTAGGGCTTTGGTTGGGTCGATTTCTGTGACTATTACTTTTGCTCCCATGCCTTTGGCGCGCATTGCTAATCCGCGTCCACACCACCCGTAGCCTGCTACTACAAAGTTTTTGGCAGCAAGCAATATGCTTGTGGCGCGTAGTATGCCGTCGATGGTGCTTTGTCCTGTGCCGTAACGGTTGTCGAAAAGGTATTTTGTGTAAGCGTCGTTTACTGCGATAATTGGGTACTTTAATGCCTTGTCCTGTTCCATTGCTCTTAGGCGGATTACTCCTGTGGTTGTTTCTTCGGTTCCACCGATTACATTCTTGAGTAGGTCAACACGTTCCTTGTGCAGTGTTCCAACTACGTCTGCGCCGTCGTCCAAGGTGACCATTGGTTTGTAATCTAAAACTTGGTTTATGCACCAGAAGTATTCTTCTGTGGTTTGGTCGCGCCAGGCGTAAACGTTTATGCCTTTACTGGCAAGGTATGCCGCTACCTCGTCTTGGGTGCTTAACGGGTTTGAGCCGCATAACGCAACTGTTGCTCCTCCTGCTTGCAGGGTTTCAGCGAGAACAGCTGTTTCTTTTGTTACGTGAAGGCATGCTGCGATTGTGATGTTTTTTAGTGGTTTTTCTTTTTCAAATCTGTCTTTGATTTGTGCTAATACGGGCATGTGTTTTGCTGCCCACTCGACAAGTAGTGCTCCTTGAGCAGCCATGTTGATGTCTTTTACTTTGTAATCAGCCATAAGTGATTCCTTCTTACTTCCAGTAGAATTTAGTCCAGTATTATATGGTTCTTACGGTAAAACACAAAAAAAGGTTGGCAAAAAACGGTTTGACAATTGATATTTTTGGTCGTGCGTCTGAGCCTTTAATTACTGTGTGCTTGTAGTTAGAATCTGGAGTTTTCTGATGCTCCAAAGTGTGTTGTTCTTTAATTGTTTTGAATTATTTATTTTTATTTATAAATATGTAGCTTATGGAAAGATTAATATCATAAATTAGTGAATTAATATTGAAGTTTATGTCATCAATAAATTTTGATGATATCGAGAATGCCATTAACGATATAGCGTCTTGGTGGATTGCATTATCCAAGGATACGTCTAAGCGCCATAAGAAAGGATTCTTGAGAGATCCAATATATGGTTATCATGAACTATCTGCTTGCGAATATATGTTGCTTGATAGTCCACCTCTTCAAAGATTAAGGCATATCTCTCAACTGGGTTTTGGAAGTATTGTATATCCTGGAGCGAATCACACGCGGTTTGAGCACTCGATTGGAGTCGCATCAGTAGCCTCAAGGATAATTAAAACATTGAAGAAAAAACATGAAACAGTGGAGCCCATACTCAAAATTGAGGATAACGAAATTTGGACCACTAAAATTGCAGGTTATCTACACGATATTGGGCATCTTCCTTTTTCTCACGCGGGAGAAAGCATTTTTAAAGCGTTAGATTTTCCAAAAATAATCAAGGAGCATTACAAAATAGAGGCAAACTGTCCACCCCATGAACTTTTTAGTTATATGATGGCCAACACTGAATACATAAAAGAAATCATTGAGAACGTCTCAAAAAAAATCAACATAACTTTAGATTCAATCCAAATCTCCAAAACAATTCTTGGTATCCATACTGGAGAAAAGCGTTACATTTCAGAAATTATTCATGGTGAAACTGATGCGGATCGAATTGATTATTTAATTCGAGATGCCTATTATACTGGAGTTCCTCATGGAAAAGTGGATATCGATCACTTAGCCCGAAGCTTTTGTGCAATTAAAAAAAGCAAACAAATTTGGTTAGCAATAGAAGAAAGAGGGCTAGAAGCAGTCGAAGCACTCTACTCATCAAGAGATTTGATGTATCCAACAGTTTACCTGCATCACACTTGTAGAATAGCTGAGACCATGTTGACACACCTGCTATATCGAGCTCATAAAACTGGTAAGTTTAATCTTTTAGATTTATTGAAAATGAATGATCAACAACTATTATCAGAACTAGCCAAAAAAGGATATGAAAAAACTGTAAACGATTTACAATACCGTAGAATTCACAAGAGGTTACTTGTTATACGACGGCGAGACATTTTTTGTAAAGAAAAACCTATCGATGAACAAGAAAACGATGAAACAATAGAACATTTAAATGACCTAAATGAATTCTTTGCGTCATGGAACAAACTTGTTGAGTTTGAAAAGGAGTTAATCTCAAATTCAACAGTAGCGGGTTTGAAAGAAGATTCAATTTTGATTAGTGTCCCTAAAAAATTTATCGTTTTCCCAAAGAAAATAGAAGATTTATCTATGGAAAAATATTTACCTGTGAAATTGAGGCAAGGTGGTGACGATATGATTTGTAACCTTTCACCAATAATACAAGCAATTGAAACATTAAGCGCTTCATTGAGATCGTCTGTAATAGTTGCAGTTGATGCCTCAATTAAAAACGAGGATAGAAAAATATTGGTGAATGAGTTCAAGAAAAAATTTGAGGAAAAATTCAATCTTAGCATAAGGGAAGAAGCATTTTTTGGACAGAAAGGATAAAAAGAATGTGAGAGAGAATAAAGAGGGAGAAAATGGTGAATAATGAAACAGAAAGACTGCTACTAATGCTTCTTTCAAGATCTGGCTCTAACATCAAAGGTAAAACCAAATTTCAGAAAATAATGTACATTTTGAAAAATGAATACGGTCATGAAATTCCAGAGTTTGAGAGTTTTAACTTTAAGTTACATTATTATGGACCATATTCCAGAAAAATCGATAGCATGTTAACAAAGTTGGTGTTTAGACGCCAGCTATCGGTAGAAACTGAAGAGTTTGGCAACTGCTCAAGGTATAACTATAAATTAACGAGTTATGGAAAACAGGTAGCCCAAACAGCGTATGACACTATAGACAACACTCGAGCTAGAATTATTAATGATATGGCACAAAAAGTGAGAGAATTAAACGATGAGCCATTAAACAGTGTTATCTCTAAAGCATATGAAATCGCTGAAAATGAAGGGTTATAATTTGGAAATAAGTACCCCACCTTTTGACTTTAGGAAGTACTCCTTCAATCGCTAATTTCTAGATTCTAAAATAATCAGTCTTCCCAAAGTTTGTTGCAAGAAGAGTCCAAAAGATAGATTTTTTCCTTAAAAAGCAAGTTCACATAATAATTATGCTCTGCCATCTGATTTTTGACGGGGCATTATACTCCTTAACCCGAAGATACTAAAGCAAAACCGTACGGTTAACACTAAGAATACACTAGACTCGTTATCAGCGATGCACAAAAACTGAGTGGATTTACTCAAGCCGTTTAATTATGTGGTAACCAAACTGTGTTTTCACGATTCCAGAAACCTGTCCCTTGTCCAAAGCGAATGCGGTGGTTTCGAATTCTTTGACCATTTGTCCTCTGCCAAATGTGCCAAGGTCTCCGCCACGTTTTTTGCTTGGGCACAGCGAAACGTCTTGGGCGATTGCCGTGAATTTTTCTCCTTTCTTGAGTCGTTCTATTACTTGGTTTACTTCTTTTTCGGTTTTAACCAAAATGTGGGCACAGTGTACTTTATTTGACATAGCAAAAAGATACCGAAAAACGGTTTATAACAATTATGGACACGCCTTGAATCGGCATTGTTAATCCTTAAATACAAAGACCCCTCAGGTTTAATGTAAGGTGCATAGGGGAGCTGGGAGTACTCGGCTGAGAGGACAACTACTGTGTTGTCGACCCTGAGAACCTGATCCAGGTAATGCTGGCGGAGGGAAAAAACAGTGAATACACATAAACATAGTTTTTCCACGAAAATATTGGCAGAGATAGTTGTTTTTGTGTCTCTTGCTACCATTTTGAGTTTTTTTAAAATATTTAGTTTACCGCAGTCAGGGTCCGTAACGTTAGGGTCGATGGTGCCGATTCTTTGGTTAGCCCTAAGACGTGGACCAAAGGTCGGTCTGTTTGCGGCGACACTGTATGGTGTTGTGCAGTTATTGTTGATCCTTATATGTATAACCCTGTTCAGGTGTTGCTTGATTACCTGATTGCGTTTGGTGCGTTGGGTGTTGCAGGGTTTTTCCAGAAACGGTTCTACATTGGCGTAACGTTAGGCATATTCGGGCGGTTTTTGGCACATTTCCTGTCTGGGATAATATTCTTTTCCAGTTTCGCACCCGAAGGAATGAACCCCCTGTTGTACAGCGCAATCTACAACGGAAGCTACCTGCTGGTCGAGTGGGCGATAAGCCTGTACATAATTTACCTGCTGCAGGAAAGCAAACTGTTGGACATCTACAAGTAAGAGGCACAGATATGGGTAAGCTGGATAGAAACGACCTGAAACGTTTGCTGAGTTGCATAAAACCAGACCCAAAACTGGTTGCCGCTCCGAAGCTGGGGTTTGACGCTGGAGTACACAAACTGAACAGCGGCGAATATATGGTTGTTTCAACCGACCCCTGCATTGGCGTCCCCGAACCGTGGTTTGGTTGGTTGCTGATTCATTACGTGGCTTCAGACATCTCCCTTTTTGGGGCAAAAACACAGTACTGCACAATCAGCCTTCTTGGACCGAAAACTGCCAAACCAAAAGTTTTCCAAAACATTATGCAGCAAGCCTGCCAAGCAGCAGACGAGCTTGGAATAACCGTTGTAACTGGGCACACGGGAACATACAACGGTTTAACGACGCTTGTTGGAGTCTGCACAGGTTACGGGCAAATCAGAAAAGACCAACTGGTAACGCCAGCTGGTGCACAAGCGGGGAACCTTGTTGCATGTGTTAAACCTGTGGGACTGGAAACCGTTGTAAACTTTGTTTTAACCCATAAACGGTTGGCTACCAAACTATTCGGTGCACAACGGGTAAAAACACTTGAACGCATGGTACCGCAACAAAGCTGCGTTAAAGAAGCAACGATACTCGCAAAAACCGTTGGAGTAAACGCGTTGCACGACGCAACCGAAGGCGGAGTAACAGCGGCACTAAACGAGTTAGCCCAAGCCTCAAACGTGGGTTTTCGGGTTGACCTGAACAGTTTTCTGTTTCCTAGCGAAGTGCAGACCCTGCGCGAGGTTTACGCTTTGTCTGATTTGGAGGTGTTGTCGTTGTCATCTACGGGTACTGTTTTGATTGCTGTTTGTCCCGACGCAAAGGACACTGTTGAGTCTGTATTGCGTGAAATTGGTGTTGAGGTTCGTTTTGTTGGCTGTTTCACAAACGACAAAAAACGTGTATTAGTTAAAAACGGCAAAGAAACAACGTTTCCCGCCGAACCCGACGACCCATACGCACGGTTAATGGAGAACCTGAAATAGCTAGTTTGTTTTCAGGTATTCATCCAATCTTTGGGTGCTTCTTTTTATTTTATCAACCTGTATTGTTTCGCCGATGTTCAGTTTCATTCCGTCAAACGCTGCAACGGTGGGAACGCCTGTTTGTTCCTCTATT
>JBAZEV010000061.1:4170-9932 GCA_041653695.1 Bathyarchaeia archaeon | reverse complement strand
GGCTTACAAACAGCATGAACACGAAGCCGACAACAACAAGTAATGTGGTGAATTTTTTCAGGAAAGTCTCGTTGAACTTTAACCGTTTAAGACCGTAAATTGCGGATACAAAAGCAAATGGAATTATTGTGTAAGGATACTGGTAGCCAATCTGGTATGCTGGTGTGTGTTGTGACAAGAAGATTATTGTCCATGTTGGTATGGTTATCAAGAATGTTGATGGGCTGAGCAGGGGCAAAAAGAGTGACGGACCCATTAGCAGGCAAGAAAACAGTAGTTTTTGGTCGATTGCGAAGGCTAATTCGTTAAACGGCAGTTCACACCCCGTTAAACTTGGGAAAAATTTTCCGAAATGCAAGTAGACGCCTGCTGTGTTGAAACTTGGAACAATCAAGTAAACACAAACAAAGAACCATACAGTTGCTACGATAATTAGGGATAAACCAAAAAGAAATGCGTGGCTGTGCTGTTTTGAGGCTCTGATTTCGCTGCGGTTCGTATACATTACATACAGTGCGAGCATTCCAAGAGTTAACGCCACGTCCTCTTTGCACATTAACGCAAGTGCTGAAAACAGTGCCGATGTGGCATATTGTTTTTCTTCAATGTAATGAAACGCGAACAGCAAAAACGGGACAGCTAATGCTGAAACATGAAAATCAAACTGGTTAATCCCTTGCAGTGCGGGGTACATCAGGTATGATGCCGCAAACGATACGCCGATGTATTCTTTGAACTTTTTTGTGCATATCCAGTAAACGGGCAACGCGCCTAGTGCCAAGAAGAAGGATTGCAGAACCAGTAACGTTTCGGGGTTTTGGTAAATGCAGTAAACTGGCATCAAAAGAAGGATTATTGGTTGAAAGTGGTGCGCCAGCGTTGATGTGCCAAGGTCATCCCATAACGAGATGTATAGTGGTCGACCATGTGCGGTTGACCAGAATGCTTGTTCGAAGAATCCTAGGTCGCCTGCTCCAGTTTGGAATGTGCAGTGTTTCATGATTGTGTAACTGGAGAAAAAGATGGTGTATCCAATAATCAGCATCCAAACTATGTGTTTGGGTTTTACGCCATACAACCTTAAGCGATACTGTTCTAGCAAGTTTTTTACTCGTGGCACAAAAATGTCTTGTTGTAGATGCTTTATTTGCGCCTTTTCAACATATCATTTGTAGTGTATTAATAATTTTGGCAAAGTCGATGCGTTATTGGCTGTTCGAAGGTGTTTATTGAATCAATATGTGGTTATTCTGTTTTGGCGGTGTTGACCGTGGACTGCGTTTTGGTTATAGAAAGGTTTTCAATCCACAAACGGTATATAGTGTATCATAAGAGATAATATTAAGGCTGTTTTGGAGGAAAAAGTGTTGGCTCAAAAGAAACTAGTTGCATTAGGTTTGATTTGTGTAATATTAACCGTGGGGTTGCTTGGAACTGTTTTGGCGTTTAACCAAACACAAACCGAACTGCAAACAAAAACCACACAAATCAGTGAACTGAAAAACAACAAAAATTCACTTGAGTCACAGGTCAGCAGCCTTCAAGCACAGGAGTTATCGCTGAACAACACGATAGGTGCTCTTGAGTCTCAGGTTTCTACGCTAGAAAACGAAACAACAGTTTTGGGAAACGAGAAAACCGCGCTTGAAACTCAGGTATCAACGTTAGAGTCCGAAAATTCTGGTTTGCAGACGCAGGTTTCGGGTCTTGAATCTGAGACATCAACGTTAAGCAATCAGGTTGGTGTATTGGAGTCACAGGTTAGCAGCCTGCAAACTCAGGTAACAACCCTTCAAGCCGAGGCAGCCCAAAGCTACAGTTCGGGTTATGTTGATGGGGAGTCTGACGGTTACGCTGCGGGTTACGATGTTGGTTACAGTCAAGGCGTAAACGATACCGTATCAACTGGGTATTACCTGCGTGACCCAACATACCAGGAGGCGCTTTCGTTTATTGCCGCGGACCTCACGGACTTGCACCCGTATACGCAAAGTTATGTTTGTTACGATTTCACCGCGGACTTCAACGCCAACGCAGAGCAGCAAGGGTACAGGTGTGGGTTTGTTTACATCGAATTTACTACCAGTGCCCATGCGATTGCATGTTTTAACACAACAGACCACGGCTTGATTTATGTGGAGCCACAAAACGACGAAATTGTCACATTAGCTATCGGGCAAACATATCTTGGTTACTACATATTACACATTGGCATAATCTGGTAAACTATGAGGTTAACGCTTTTTTGATGGGATCTTCAGGTTTGTCTTTAACTGTGCTATGAACGATGAAGGTTTCTGTTTCTTTTACACCGTTAAGGTCATGTATTTTTTTGACCAAATCGGTTAACTCTTTGTTGTCGTGCACCAGCACCTTTGCGATGCTGTCGTATTTTCCGAACATTCGCTGAAACTCGGATACTTGTGGAAAGTTTTTCACGATTTCTTCGGTTTCTTTTCTTAGGTCGTTTCTGGGGTCTTCACGCATCAGGATGTATGCTTGTATGGTTAATCCGAGTACTTCGGGGTCCATCTTTGGGAAAAACGAGAGTATCAATCCGGAATCGTGCATTTGTTCGATTTTTTTGGCTACTGTTTGTCTGGTTACGCCTAGGTCTTGGGCGATGTCTACGATTGGACGTTGCCCTTTCTCTAGCATGTTAAGTAGTATGCGTTTTTCCAAATCCTTGATATTTAACATTTTGTTAACGTAACCTTTAAAAGTGTTAGCAATTTTTAAACGTTTCTAACAGACAATCAACACATAGTAAAGAGGCATTAACATTGAACCCATACCTTGAAGCTTTACGCCCCAAATTAACCAAACAAGATTACCAAAAACTGTGCGCAATAAAAATCCCCAAAATCCACGAGTTCATCGCCAAATCCGCTGACCTATGCAACGCCGAGCACGTGTTCGTTTGCAGCGACTCAACTGAAGACAAACAATACATCCGCGAACAGGCAATCGCAACCAAAGAAGAAACACCCCTGAAACTGGCGGGGCACACAATACATTTTGACGGCTACAACGACCAAGGACGTGACCGTTTAGCCACCAAATATCTTGTTCCTAAAGGAATCTTTCTAAGCAAAGCCCTTAACCAAATCGACCGCCAAGAAGGCCTAGCCGAGGTAAAAGGTATCCTGCGCGACAGCATGACAGACCGCACCATGATTTGCAGGTTTTTGTCGTTGGGTCCAACCAACTCGGAGTTTACTATTTTGGGGCTGCAATGTACCGATTCATGGTATGTGGCACATTCAGAGGACCTGCTTTACAGGCCGGGTTACAAGGTTTTTACTCTATCTGGTCCGGAAACAGATTTTCTGCGTGTTGTTCATTCAGCTGGCAAACTAACAGAGCGTATGACCAGCGCCGAGGACGACAAAAAATGTATCTATATTGACCATATGGATAACACGATTTACAGTGTTAACACGCAGTATGCGGGTAACTCGATTGGTTTTAAGAAACTTGCCTTCCGTCTAGCAATCCGAAAAGCCAACAGCGAAGGATGGTTGGCAGAGCACATGATGCTTATGGGTGTTTTTGGTCCTGGTGGCCGTAAAACCTATTTTGCGGGTGCGTTTCCAAGCGCGTGTGGTAAAACTTCGACTGCGATGTTGCCGGGTGAAACGATTCTCGGAGACGACATAGCGTATATCCGCGAGTTTGACTCTGTGGCGCGTGCAGTTAACGTTGAGGCGGGTATCTTTGGTATCATAAAAGACGTTAACCCCCGTGATGATGCACTGATTTACAAGGTTCTTCATAATCCGGGTGAAATCATTTTTTCGAACGTTTTGATAAAAGACCAAACGCCGTACTGGCTTGGCATGGGCAAAGAGCTTCCCAAAGATGGTGAAAACTTTTCTGGGCAATGGCATGAAGGCAAAAAGGATGAGAACGGTAACGTGGTTACTGCGGCTCATAAGAATGCGCGTTATGCGGTTAACCTGCAAGCCATCGAGAACTGTGACCCCGAACTGGATAACCCTGAGGGTGTCGAGTTAAGCGGTATCATGTATGGTGGCCGTGACGCGCGGGCGTATGTTCCTGTTCAGCAAAGTTTCGACTGGGAGCATGGCATCGTTGCGTATGGTGCTTCACTGGAAACAGAGACAACCTTTGCCACCATCGGCGAGGAAGGTGTTCCCGAGATTAACATGATGAGTATTCAGGACTTTATTTCCATCCCATTGGGCAAGAATGTTCGTAACAACCTTGAGTTTGGCAAGAAGTTGGCTAATCCGCCGACTATTTTTGGTGTAAACTATTTCCTTAAAGACAAACAAGGCAACTACCTTAACGACCCCCAAGATAAGCATGTGTGGGTGAAATGGATGGAACTGCGTGTCCACGGCGAGGTCGATGCAATCAAAACGCCCACAGGTTACATACCAGAATACGAGGATTTGCGTAAACTGTTCAAGCAGGTACTAGACAAAGAGTACACCCACGAGGACTACGTGAAACAGTTCAGCATCCGCGCGGATGAAAACATTGCTAAAATCAAGCGGGTTCACAGTTTCTACAAGGAGAACGTTACATATACGCCTGAGCCCGTTTTTTGGGTGCTTAACCAGCAGTACGAACGTTTGTTAAGTGCCAAGGAACAGTTTGGCAACATTATTTCGCCAGACAAATTCAAAGAGTAAACTGGTTTTTTCCAGTTTTCTATTTTCTATTTTTTCAGTAAACGATAAATCTATAACCGAGACTTGATAAGAAAATAACCTAACCCTGCCGGTTTAAGGTGCCTCGGTGGCTCAGCCCGGTAGAGCGGCAGCCTTGTAAGCTGTTGGTCGCGGGATCAAATCCCGCCCGAGGCTCCACATCACATTCATTTGCCGATGCGGAAAAGTTATACCTGAAACAAGAATTGGTTTAATATGTGAAAAATTTGGACTCACCTAAATTTGATTTTTTCATTAATGTTGTGGAAAAAGCCTTTTTGGGTACGCGTTTCACTTACAAAAAGAAAGTATATGATTTTGAACCAACAATTGCCAGCCCGTACGACTTTATTAAAAAAATCGAAAAGCCATCTTCTGAATATGAGCGGTTTTTAAGTGATTTGGAACCTGATTTTAAAGCAACCGCAAAAACGGAAATGTATCGAAAAGATAAGGGTTGGATTGCACAGGGAATTAGCAAAAATAGAATTAAAAATTTTAAGCTAGGTGAAAAAAATTCCCTTGTTCCTGTTCTCTGTTCTCCGTCTGTTGGCATTGACACAAGTGGAATAAACAGTTGTGCAAACGGGAATTCATCTGTTGTTTTGGTGTGTTGCCTTGATAATGTTGATGCAGGGCTTTTTTTCTTGGAAAAGCATCTGCGTATTTCTAAATACGGGAAAAAGAAAGAACACAAATGGAGTGAACTGGATAATGCTAAAAAGCAGAAAGTTCTTGAAAATATGGAGTTTTTGTTAACCATTTCCAGTTGCGGTCTGTTAGCGGTTCATACCAATGTTTTGATTTCTCCAATTGGGTCATTAGTCAACGCATTTAGAGACCTTATTGATGGTTGTTTTACTGGTTATGAACACATGCCGGACCAACCTTTAACGTTTAGAAAAGAGCTAAGACAAAAGTTTTTTGAAAAATGCAACAACATTCCAATTCATTGCGATTCTGACTTTAGACCATTAAATCCTGATAAAATAGTCAAAATCTTGGTGAAGACTTTATCCAAAACTAATGGTGAACAAAGAAAGTGTACGCCTCTGCATGTAACGTTGAACTCTGAGGAGTCTA
>JBAZEV010000061.1:0-4160 GCA_041653695.1 Bathyarchaeia archaeon | reverse complement strand
CCATTCAGTTTGCAGACATCATTGCGGGCGCAATAGGTATGAAAATTAAAAACGACGAAAAACCGCCTGTGCCTTTGTCTAATTTGTATTTTGACAACAGAAAAATAAGTAACAAAGCAAAAAGAGGCGGAAAATTTGCAAAATCTTATTATTCTCTTATGTCAGGCAGTTAGGTGTGTGTGCCTTTAAAGCATGGACGTTGCCACACTCTGGTGACCACGCACTCCACTTGACACACAACTTTGGTGCCTAACTAATAGTTAGATTAGCAAAATGTTATTTAAACAAGTATCTGATTATGTTGCCCAGATACCCCCAAAGGCATCAGTTATATGTCCCTTTAATCCTTGTGTTTTTGTTTTTTCTTGGATTAAAAATGTTCACTCTTTTTTGGTGTGGTCTGTTGCTTTTAGTTTTTGCAGTGCGTATTCTATGCCGTGGCTTCTGTTGTGGAATCTCATGGTTTCTACTTGTTTGTCGAGCCAGTCTATTAGGTCGTCTCGTATTGTTACTGCTACCCTTTTTTTGACCATGACATTAATGCATTTGTGTTTCCATTATAGAACCTTATGTTCGTTTATGTCCAATCATACACAAATATTTTATACTGAGCCATAACAAAAGAGGAGTAACCAAGGAGACAAACCGATGCCTGTTAAGGGTTATGATTCTGTGAATGTTCCTTCGGGTTTGTATGAGAAGATTAAGGATTTAGTTAAGAGCAGAACTGATTTGGGTTACCGTAGTGTGACCGAGTTTGTTGCCGAAGCCGTCAGACTGCGGTTGTTGGCGATGGGCGAAAGTCAACCCAAAGGCGGTGCTGCAACTGCTTGATGTTAGAAAGTTAAAGCAAAGAAGGAACAGTTACACCTGCTCCCGATGCGGATATTCCCTGAACAAAAAAGACGCCGCCATCTCAGGTTTTGATTCACAGTCCTCGGTGGTTCACGTCCACTGCCACAACTGCGGAAAAACAATCACACACCTGTAAAACATAAAATTCAACGCGTAAACCATCATTGTACGCTGTTGGTCGTGAGATAAAATCAGCCCGAGGCTCCATTTATGTATTTGAAATCTGATTAGCCAGCGTAAGTGTAGTTTGATTATAAAACTTGCCGTCTTTTTATGAAATAATTTTCCGAGTTAAAAAAGGGGGAAAGAAAAAGGATTGCTATTTTTTCCTTTTCTTTACCAAAATCACAGAAACGGTTACAAGCCCGATCAATGTTGCTGCAATTCCACCTGCAAGAACTGGATCTAAAGATGATGAATTAACGTCTAGTATGGAATCGTTTGTGTCTGAAGGTGTTGTATATTCAACGTCCGAGCCGTCATCATATTCGGCGCCGCCATAAGCGATATTACCATACTTAACGATTTCACCGGAGGCTGCGGAAATGAAAACTGTGAAACCATGCACACTACCTGGATCTGTTTGGTTTAGATATAATTTGACGTTCCAGTAAGGTTTAATCTCTGTAGAGTTACCAAAAGAAGAAACCAACTTGGCTGTAGTTTTGTTTTCGGTTATGTTAAAATCGCTTACCACTGTTTTGTCAGGCATCATATATGCATACATCGACAGGTTTTTTGTTGCAATATCGATTGCTTGTTCACTTGAAACTTTTATCGATGTATCACCAATTGTGTAGATAGCACGGTTATCGTAAACAGAATCTAAGATGCCATCCTTTCGAAACCCAAGACCTAGTGATGTATAATCCAATCCGTTTGCGTAGTATGTCCATCTGAAATCTGTTAAATCTTCGCCATTCCAATGTGTGTTAGATATTGTGAGTTTGGTGTCACCAACGGTTATGCTTGAATTCTTGGTTACATCAACTTTGCCTAGCATATCTATTAAGTTGGTTGAATCAATCTTGGTGTATGTTTGGTATGTTTCAAGAAAACTTGTTACAGCATCAATCAGGTTAAGGTACTTTTTGTCACTGATAACGGACCCGTTTTTCTCGGTCACATGACAAGACAACACAACATTGTTTTGAATACTAAAATCGACTTCAAATGTACTTTCCTTTGAATCCAGCAGATACCGCAAATTATCGATTTTCCTAGAACCAAGTTCAAGCGTTGATTCATGTAAGAAGGTTATATTGTATTTTGATAAATCCACCGGAAGCACATTTTCTATGAACTCCATAGCTTGATTCTGAGCTGCAGTCGGTTCTGCATTTGCAATAGGAAAAACGCCAAGAGAAACTGAAATTATTACAACAACCATCAACATACAAAGTTTTGCCAATAGTTTTTTCATTTTATTTCCTCTTAAGGCAGTGCAATACACATTCCCCCATCCACCAACTGGGCAGTTGATCAAAATCGACCACAAATATATGTTAAATTAATTATTTAATCCATAATATATTGTATAACCACGCACATATAAAATATTCACACTTCCGTGCTGCATGTTTGTATACTAACAGGTGTCACGGAAATGTGAATCTGTTACAGGTGTGTGATTGTTTTTCCACACTTGGGGCAGTGGATGTGAACCACCGAGGACTGTGAATCAAAACCTGAGATGGCGGCGTCTTTTTTGTTCAGGGAATATCCGCATCGGGGGCGGGTGTAGCTGTTCCTTTTTTGGGTCACCTTTTTCACACCCATCAGGGGCTATGGTTGGTTTTCGCCCATCGCCAGCAGGCGGAGTCTTACGGCTTCGGCTACAAACTCGGTTACGCTTCGGTAACCTAGGTCGGTTCTGTTTTTAATCAAGTCTTTAATCTTGTCATACAAACCTGAGGGAACATTCACGGAGTCGTAACCTTTAACGGGCATTGTTTTGTTTTTGCCCCCTGTATTAGTGGGCAGTTCTCGGTTATATTCTTTCCTTTTTTCATTCTTTAATTCCAACCATTCATTACTACGATTCCTTCAAAATATCGCAAGGGTACCCCACATGTCAAACCCAATAATCCAAGTAAGCAAAATCACATCCAACCGACAAATAACAATCCCAAAAGAAGTCATGAAACGCCTCAAACTAAAACCAGGCGACAAAATAGTCTGGATAGAACAAAACAACAACATCATAATCAAAAAAGGCAAAATAATAGCAGAAGACTAGCAAATGGTATCTTTTAGTAATTGATCTTGAAAAAACTGTTACTAACACCAGATTATAATATGATAGCGGCTATTGTTGTTAACGTTAAATAAAAAAAAGAAGAGGGGGTAGGCTTGTGAGCTATGCTATTATGTTTACGGTAGAGGTGTTCCAATTATTACTACGTCGTCTACCCACGCAAAGTCTCTAGTATCACATTGATCTACTTTGAATCGTATTTGAATTGCTGATTTGTTATCTGCAGAACTTGATAGCGTCAATGAGTTTTGTGCCCATGCTAAGTCACTTGACAATGTGTCTATCGTAGACCAGCCACCTCCGCTGGTTCCAACACGCCACTCAACAATGAAGTAATCTGATCCTCCGCCACTTTTATCAAACATTCTCCAGTAGCTAAGTTCAATTGAACTGTATCCTGTAGTTGAGATTTGAAGAGTAATGTATCCATTTTCACCGCCGTAACAATCGGAATAAGTAGTGAGTCGTGCTGATTGTATGCCTGAATGATGCTGACTGCTATCGATGCTAGACGCCCACCAACTCGTAGATACCCAATTAGAGCCAAAACTTCCTGATTCAAAGTCATCAGAGAACAGAGTTTCTGGAACAGGTGCATCTTCTTCGAAGGTTGCTGAGATTTCGTGGTTTGCTGCAACATCATTGAATGTGTAGGTTGTTATTGCTCCTTGTGAAACAGTGTCAACCACAACACCAACAATGTGATAACCAGTGCTTGCTGCAATGTCGAATCCTTGGTCATCACCATAATTAACAGATACTGCACCAGATGGAGTGATTGTGCCGCCAGTGCCAGCAGTTGCGGTAATGGTGAATGTGTCGATTGCGAAGGTTGCTGAGATTTCGTGGTTTGCTGCAACATCATTGAATGTGTAGGTTGTTATTGCTCCTTGTGAAACAGTGTCAACCACAACATCAGCAATGTGGTAACCAGTGCTTGCTGCAATGTTGAAAGTCTGGTCATCACCTTCAGTTACAACAACAGCACCAGATGGAGAAATTGAACCACCTGTACCAGCAGATGCAGTAATGGTGTATGTTGCAGGTG
>JBAZEV010000060.1:7410-10061 GCA_041653695.1 Bathyarchaeia archaeon | reverse complement strand
TAAGGCTTGCTTCTTCTTGTTCTTCATCAGCAGATTCTTCAAAAATTTCTTCAACAACTTCTTCTTCGGCAAGCAGTTCAGAGATTGGAGTTACAGCAGGAGTTTTTATTTCAGCAATTTCTTCAACAGAAATAACTTCAGTCACTTCTTCAACAGATGGCATTTCAACTTCAGGTGCTTCAAGAGTTTCTTCGACTTCAACTTCTTCAGGAGCAACTTCAATTTGTGTGGCTTCTTCAACAGGCGCTTCAAGTGTTTCTTCTTCGACAGCAATGTCAACTGAAGGAACATACTCTTCTTCAACAACGGCTTCTTCAACAACGACGATTTCTTCAGCTTCAACTGGAGCCTCAACTTCAGGAACAGCAGGAACTTCAACGGGCATCTCTGCAGGTACTTCAACTGGAACTTCGGGAACATAAGTGTCAACAACGGGCATCTCTACGGGTGCTTCCATAACTTCTTCGACTGGAGCAACAACTGGTGCTTCAAAGGTTATTTCTGCGGTTTCTTCAACAACTGGAGTTTCGATTGTGGCTTCGATTGCATCTTCAACAGTAATTTCAACTGCGGGAGCTTCAACTTCAACGGGTATCTCAACTGGAGCTTCAGCTGGAAGTTCAACAGGCATTTCTACTGGCGCTTCTGCGGGTATTTCAGCGGGAATCTCAACGGTAACAGGAGTTTCAGTTGGGATTTCAATTGGCATTTCAACAGGTGCAGCAATTGGTGCCTCAACAGGAACCATTACGGGTGCTTCTACTGGAGCAGCAACTGGAATCTCTGTTGGCATTTCTAGGGGGATTTGAACGGTTTCTTCAACTGGGACTGCGAAGGGCATTTCGTAGTGTGATGCAAATGTTTGTTGAATTGGAGCTTGGATGACCGCTTCAACTGGAGTTTCTAGGGTTTCTTGTTCAACTGGAAGATCAACTGAAGGAATGAATTCATCGTCAAAAGTTACTTCAATAGGTGCCGTTTCAACTGGAGCTTCGACTGGAACCTCAATTACTGGAGCAATAGGCATCTCGATTGGAGCTTCAACAGGCGCTTCAGGAACTGCAACTGGTGCTACAACAGCCATCTCAACTGGAGCCTCAATAACTTCTTCGACTGGGACCACAATTGGTGCTTCAATTACAGGTTCGACTGAAATTTCAGTTGTTTCTTCAGAAGCGGGCTCAGCAAATTCTATTGGAGCAACCTCTGTAACTATGGGTGAGGGTTGGGGAGCAACCTCTGGCACTAGGGTAGACACTACTTCTTTGAGTGAAACTAACTGTTTCTTCAAAGCGTTTAAACCGTTGGAAAATGCACTGCTCTCGCTGGCGTGCGATTCTTCATCGATTTCTCCAGCAACAAACTGGATTTCTGAGTTTGCTAGAAACACTTCCAAAGTACCGATCTGTTTTTCAAGGTCCTCAACTTTTCCGGACATACTGCTAGCTAATTTTTGTTGGTGAATCTCAATGTCGGAGATTATGCCACTGAGTTCACCGTCTAATGAATCGTATGTAGAAACCGAAATTCTGCCTGAGTTATAAAGAGCGTCAAGCGCGTCCTTCTTTTTCCTTGCTAATTCCAAATCCTTGCGTATTTTCTCGAAAGAATACTTCCATGAGATCAAATTCCAACACCAAGCTCAAAGCTACTATAAAAGAACGAAATAACTGTTGTTAACATGTAGATATATATGTGGCTCTCAAAAACGGCTTCTTTTCAAGAATAAACCAGAATACAAGTTTATACAAGCATAGCTACCACCACATTTGCAACAGTCATCATTAACACTCTTAACTAAACATGAACACCTGTTTTCAGCAAGTTTTCGTACCCAAAAAAGTTGCAAGTCTTCCAAAACATAATAAGTTTAAACATGGAACAAAAAATTCATACAAATAGTATATATCATGACAAAACATAAATACAACAAAAGTTCATACAAATCACACATGATTGAACAAGGTCAGACTCAAGAATGTCCTGCAAAAACGGAGACCACAGCACCCAAAAGAGACGGCAAAAACGGTCCACACAAGTGCATAAAAACAAGAAATTACAGTTCCGCCACCAGTATTCACAGCCGATTCAGCAACTTGCAAAGCACAGGAACTGTTTATTATTTCCGTTATGACCCGCAAGAAAAGCGGTTATGAATAGAGTGTTTAAACTTTTCAAGCACAGTTCAAACTTGTTCATAGCATCAATTGAACAAAATATGTGTCGAAGATGCAAAAACAGGCAAAGGGCAGGTTCTTGCACAGTTCGGGGTTTGTTTACCCCATTTTTGGGTTAACAGAACTGAAAAATGGGGTTGTTACGGGTTGTTTAACGTACGACTTCCCGTTTCTTCCATCGCAGGTTTTTGTTTTTGCATTTTCTGCATTTTACTGCAGCGGAAGAGTTTCGTGAACCGCAGTCTCGACAAATCTTCATGTATAGCCTGTGCTTTTGTGCAAGCGCTTTTTTGAATGGATCCATTATTGGCAAAACAGATATCTCCGTATGCTGAACGTGTTAACGAATCAAATCAACTCTAACCTAAATATGTTTTCCCTTCGCGGGGAGGTAAACGATGAATAGGGACATGCATTATCCAGTTTAAGTCTAGTTAATGGTCATAAAGCAGGCTCAGATTAGCAGTTTCAACT
>JBAZEV010000060.1:0-7400 GCA_041653695.1 Bathyarchaeia archaeon | reverse complement strand
TGAGAAACAAGTTATCGCCCAAAACGTGTGGTGAAGCATGTAAAAAGTTACCACAACGTATTTATTGCGCAGAAAAAAAGCTTAAGAAAGTCCACGATAAAAAAAAGGAGAGCGCGGTGAAAATGGCAGAAGACAACGCAGTGCTGATTGGGAAAAAGCCAATAATGAATTATGTGTTGGCGTGTATTTCCCTGTTCCATGGCGGGGCAACTGAAGTTTCCGTTAAGGCACGGGGTAAAGCAATCAGCAGAGCCGTAGACGTTGTGGAGGTAACTAAACGTCGTTTCATGCCAGACATAAAGATTCAGAAAATCGAAATAGGCACTGAAGAGTTAGCCTTATTCGAAGAGCAGGGAACGCCCTCTAACGTTAGCACAATCGAGATAACGTTAGAAAAGTAGGCTAAAAAAACACAAGTTTAAAAGTGTCCGCCGCTACACCTCCATTTACTTCAAGGGAGGACGCAAGACGGAGTGAAAACGGAACTATGCAATTTCTGCCTCAAAAGCGGAATATTGTGCTCTAAATGTCAAGGAAAACTTGAGTCGGGAAAAGTCAGTGAGATAGACTTCACCATCGCCCGCTTACTTTTGTCTCTTGAAGAACAGTATCCTTCGCTTCAGGACATAAACTTCCGCAAAGCAGTAGAATCAGAAAGAATCCTAGCAATCCTCGTAGACAAGGGTGACGTACCAAAGTTGCTAAGTCACGGCGGAAAAATTGTGAAAGCGCTAGGAGAAAAAACGGGTAAAACCATCCGCGTTCTGGAGTATGGGGTAACTGAACGAAAATTCTTAGAAGACCTCTTTGTCCCCCTGAGCATTCTGACAATTAACAAAATATGGTTGCCTGACGGAACAACTGAAACCCGCGTAATTTTAAGACGCGGCAGACGAAAACGAGTTCCAAACGTCAACGCCATGAGAGACATTACCCAAAAAATTCGCGGTATGACTCTCAGAGTAGAATTTGCTGATTAAGAGCGTGAGCTCCAATGACAATTGACAAAATGGGAGACATGAGAAGAACTCACTACGCATCGGATGTTGGACCTGGCCTTGATGGACAAGAAGTAACCGTTTTTGGTTGGGTTCAAGAAATTCGCGACCTAGGTGGGTTACGTTTTCTGTTACTGCAAGACAAAACAGGAAAACTACAGATTACAATACACAGACACAAAGTCGCAAAAGAAGCCGTAGAAAAAGCTGAGGTACTGCAAAAACAGTACAGCATCGGCATCAGGGGCTTAGTAAAAAAGATGGATAAAGCTCCAGGTGGAGCAGAAATCGTCCCCAACGAGATACGCATTTTTAACGTTTCCCAGCAACCATTGCCACTGGATATTACTGGACGAACCAAAGCAGACATCGACGTCCGCCTTGATTCACGTGTCCTAGATTTAAGAAGAGAAGAAAACCAAGCAATCTTCCGTGTTCAACATGCAGCGCTTGAAGCAATTAGAAGCTTCTTGTCAAAGCAGGGTTTCATGGAGGTTTTTACGCCACGAATTATCGTTTCTGCAACTGAGGGAGGTTCTGCATTGTTTCCGGTTGCATATTTTACGCGTGAAGCGTTTTTGGCTCAGAGTCCACAGCTGTACAAGGAACAGTTGTGTCTGGATTTTGAGCAAATCTTTGAGATTGGACCCTTTTTCAGGGCAGAGGAATCTCATACCCGCCGCCATCTTAGCGAGTTTATTTCTGTTGACATCGAAAAAGCGTATGCAAACGCTGAAGATGTGATGAAGACTCTTGAAGAACTGATTCACCATGTTTCTAAGTATGTGGCAGAAAACTGCAAACGGGAACTTGAACTGTTGAACCACAAATTGGTGGTGCCTGAAATTCCATTCAAACGTGTAACATACTCCAAGATTCTAGAAGAACTGGAAGCAAACAAGGTACACGTCAACTGGGGCGAAGACATACCCACACCAGCGTACCGTGTTCTTGGAAAAATTCACCCAGAATACTATTTCATCACAGATTGGCCAACCAAAGCTAAAGCGTTTTACATCAAACCAAAAGACGACAACCCTGAACTCAGTGAAGGCTTCGATTTGATGTATCACTGGGTCGAACTTTCATCAGGCGGTGCACGCATCCACGACAAAGAACTACTAACGCAACGACTCGCAGAGCAGGGACTAAGCACAGAATCATTCAAAACACACCTGCAAGCATTCGACTACGGCATGCCACCACACGCAGGATGGGGTTTGGGTCTTGCACGGTTGATAATGGTGTTAACGGGCGTAAAAAACATCAGAGAAGTAGTACTCTTCCCACGGGACCAACTCAGGCTAACACCTTAAACGGTTTTAGTAGCCTGCTTGTATCAGGTCTTGTGGTTTCATAAATTCTCTTAGGAAAACTGTTGCGTAGCTGCCACGGTTTAAAGTGAAACCAACCGTTAACGCATGTTTGCCGCTGTTTTCGGTGTCTTCTACTATTTCTTCTAAAACCAAATCTTTTGCAGGATTCAACACTGCCCGTATGCTGCCTTCTGCGGTTGCCTCAGGCATAAACGAAAGCTTGAACTGCACAGGGTTCACGTTTTCTGTTTCAAGTACCATTTCCTCGATTTCGCCCTGAACTCCTTTTGATGGGGGCTGGTTAGGTCCAATCAACGGGGCTGCAACACACATTTTTTGTTCTTTTACTGCGGTTTGCATTGTTTGCAGGTTTTCTTCGGTTACTTGGTCGGATTCCTCTGTGGGAAGACCATACGGGTCAAGTTTAAGCATGTAATCCCCGATCTGTGGTTCATTTAAGGGGATGCCTCGTTGTATGCGTTCGCTGATTGCTCTGTTAAAAAGAAATGACTGGTAACCCTGCACGAAGAGTTTACGCAGCCGTCTGGGCAGTTCCCTGAATGCGCCAACATAATCAGTTGGGTACCTTACTAGGTGCTGTAACATTAACCGTTCATAACGCAGAAAACGCGGAAACTTCTCCAAAGCGGCTTGAAAATCCATGGTGTCCTGCAGTTGCTGCCTTGCCTCACGTGCTTCGGGATGTTCGTGGATGCTGGGTTCTGCAAGAAAAACCATCGCCGCTTTCTCGGTGTCGTTTAACGTGAAGTATTTGCCAACAAGATGCGTGTTTGGTCTGATAGTCCCAAAACGTTGGTGACCAAAAAAGTTTGGAACACCACCAACAGTTTCGATTTCTTTTAGGGTACTCTGGCAACGTTCCTGTGCCACGGAAACGGGTTGGTCGATGTCTCTGACCGTGATGTGGAACCTGTTTCCCTGAATACGTTGAGAATACATCCGTTCCCTTGAAAACTGTTTAGGATACAAAACAATGTCCTTGATGTCAACATCAGCCACAGCGTTTGGTGACACACTTTGAAGGCTGATATGCTGCCCAGTAAGGGCTTTGGTGTCTTTTATGCCAGCAAATCGTACCCGTTTCTGGCTGATATGCAACCGCCGTGCAACTTCCTGTGTTGCCAAAAATGTGTCCCAACGGCGTTTTACTAAAACACAGATAAGGTAACGTCCATCGCCTACAGGTTCCCAAGTTTCAGTTGGAGCTACAACAGATGCCAGTGAACCGTCTACTAATAGTTCTTCGACAACAAAATCGTCTAACTGTTGACGTATTTTTCCGCCAACACCCTCAGATTGGGTTAGGTAAGTCTCCATACCAAGCAATTTTTCTAGTTCAGGAACCTGCAAATAATCAACCTTCAAAGCAGACGAAGCTGCCCAGTTATTGCATCAATTTTACCTGCTGGGGCTGGTCCGATACCAAGACAGGTGGTTGTGTCTGGAGGAATCTCGGTTAAACCGCGGTCTACTATCAAGGCGACGGGTAATTTTGCGTTGCGTGCTTTTCGTTCCAGTTCCCATAATTCCTGCTCAGAACCTGCTTTTAGTGCTATTTTGCATTGACCCTCAGTAATCCATGGTTGCCACCATTCAGGGCGGTTAACCCGCGCATACTCGGCAGCGGATACTGCGGCGTGTCCAGCCTGAGCAGCCATTTTTCCTTTGCTCATTTTGATGTCAGTTCTTACCACAATAACCATCTTGTATGAGAAATCTGACGAATCACACGAAATTTTTCCAGTCATGTCCCTTTTGCCTCAGCAGAATAGTATTGTGCGGCTTGTCCTTCTAAAACGCTTCCATACAACACAAAATATCTGGGTTAGCCTAGAAATTTTTTGTCCCAGTCAACGAACTAAAAATAAAATACCCAACAACAGCCAACGTTGCAGGATACCGAAGCATCGGAATAAGAGTCCTGCCCTGAAAATCTAGGTCGCCAAACTTTTCCAGCAACACGTCGATTCCCACCGTGTTACATAAACTAAACAAACCATCAGTTCGGCAGTCAGATAATCGGTCAAGCATCCTGCGCATCCAAAGCATTGCATGCAAATCAAAACCAACCAACTGTTTCCATCTACGTTGATAACTGGACAGAAAAGTTTCCGAAAAATCCCCCAGTTTTACTGCTTCACACGCAACCTCACCCGCAACTTGGGCACAGGTCATACCAAATACGACTCCTCCGCCTGTTGTTGGTTTCACTTGAGAAGCTGCGTCGCCAACTGCCAAAAACCCGTTTGCATACGTTTTTGGAACTGCACAATCCAAAGGAATCGGGTGAATGCTAAGGTAGGTCGTTTTGCTGTTTTGCAGTTTCTTGGAAGCTACTGGATGTTTTTTCATGAAATGTTGCAGATATGTTTGGGGGTTTCCGGTTCTTGTGGCTAAACCAACTTTTGCTGAACCATCCGCCCGCGGGATTATCCACGCAAAAAATCCAGGTGCAACATTTTTTCCAAAGTAGACTTCAACCATGTCTGTTTCTAGGTCAGATACCGTGTCGACTTCGGCTTGGATTCCACGTATAACCATGGAACTGCTTAGTCCACGTAACCCCGCCTGTTTCAGAAGACCCGAAGAGCAACCCTCTGCGTCGATAACAAGATTTGCGGCTAACTGTTCGCCACTATCCAGCATTGCTCCTTTGAGGTTGCCTGAATCATAATGTAACGATTTTACCCGTGAACTAAAACGGTACTTAGCCCCAGAATCCGCTGCAAGACCTGCAATATGCTTGTCGAAGAGTTCGCGGTCTACAACGTATGTTACGGGGTTTTGGCACCTTAACCAAAACTGGGTGCCTAAGGGAGAAATGAATTTGGCGCCTCGGATTTTGTTTTCAATAACTTCGTTAGGCAGATTCAACCCTAACCGTTTTAGGCTTGAAATGTTCAGGTGTCCAGCGCAGTGTTTTGGGGTTCCTACTGTTTTGTGGTTTTCGCATACTGTTACATCTAAGCCCTGTTTGGCAGCAGAGTAAGCCGCATATGAGCCGCATGGTCCTGCTCCAACCACAATGATGTCGGTTTTTTTGTTCACTTTGCTTCCTCGTTTTTGGTGTAACTACAAAGTCTATTTATATGGTCAAGAAGATTAAAAGATAGCATATATAAGAGAGCAGTATTATTATCCAACTTCCCTTGAGGTGTTGCTATGAGTGAGAGAATGAACATCGTTATGCCCAAGTGTATGTCATGTAACCGAATTATTCCCCCGGGCGAGGACGCTACAAAATCTAATTGTCCAAACTGCGGAGAAATACTCATCTGGCGCTGCGCCAAATGTCGACAATTCGGAAGAAACTACCGCTGTCCAAAATGCGGCTTCACTGGACCATAGCCAAAAAAAGTTAACAAAAAACAACCAATTTTATTCTTTTTCTATTTTCTTCACATTTCTACGTTTTAGAATCTGCATTTTTTACTGCGTTGTCTGGGTGTTTTTGGGTTTATTCAAGAAATACGCCACACAAAAAGCACTTAATGCTGCGAAGAATTCGATTGAAAGTGTGTTGTAGAACAGAATCTGGACAACTGCGTTCAAGTAATCGTTTGAATTGATTAACTGGTCCACTGGAAGACCAGAATACATTATTCTCATAAAAACGTAGGCAACTGTGTGACCAAGCCAGCTTCCAATAAAAAGAGGAAAAACAACTGATAAAAACTGTGACTCAAGGTCGATTCTTTTTCCGATTAAATAGAAAAACGCGCAAACCAGAATTGGGCTGACAAAAAGTATTGCTAAGCCGTAGAATGTGGAAACGTAATCACCAATTGTGCCCCATTTGCCATACGTTACGCTTTGCTGTAGCAGATATTCTGTTGCGTTATCTTTTAGCACACCTGCAGCTAAAGAAAACAGGGTTATAACAAAGAACACTGAAAGCTTGAACTTCAAAGCATATCACCATTCGCTGCCAGATACAGCATACCAACATAGGACTGGAGGGTGTATATCATATTTTTTGAGTAAAAAAAGAAATACAAGATGCACAGAAAACAAACCGGACTAAGCAGGGGGTGAAACATTGGGAGTAAAGAAAGTCAACGAAAAGTACCGCTGCAACATCTGCGGCAACGAAGTTGTTATTACCAAGGTAGGCGGCGGAACACTGGTTTGCTGTGGAGAAGATATGGAGTTAATCAGTTAAACGGCAACAGGTGTAATGGTTTGGCTTGTTTAAATCACAGACAACAAGTCAATCAAAAGTTTTGTAAAAACCGTTTTTTGGCTGTATTAATAGCTAAAAACATTCACGACCTAGAAAAACTTTTATTTCAAACGATAGAAACGAGTCTGCGTGGTGTTTTAAATGACCTTTGAAACAAACAAGACGATGGGGGGCATCGGAGCATTACTAATGGTAATTAGTCCAATCGCTAGTTATGGCGCGGGCATGTTCAGTGGACTCTTAGGACTTGTTGGACTAATTCTTGTATTAATCGCAATGAAAGGATTAGCCGACCACTACAACGAAGCAGGCATATTCAACAACACTTTGTATGGCGTTGTTTTAACGATAGTAGGCGCAATAGTTTTTGCAGGCACAGTAATCATAGCAATGGCAGGTTTCCTAAGCGACCTAAACATCGACTGGGCCACCTTTAGTACAGACCCATCCGCAATTTCCAATATGGATTGGGGACAATTTGCCAACTTTGACGTCATCATGTCACATATCGCAACAGTACTAATCGGATTGCTCGTACTATTCGTGTTCGTTTCATCACTATTCTACAAGAAATCGTTGGACTCACTAGCCAAAAAGACGAACGTCGGACTGTTCGGAACAACTGGACTGATACTGCTGATTGGCGCGGTTCTAACAATCATAGCTGTCGGTTTCATACTAATCTGGGTAGCAGGAATACTGCTTACAATAGCGTTCTTCTCAATCAAATCTGAAACCACGCCGCCACCTGCACCAACAACTATGTAGAAAAACAGAATAGCCCCACCCCAACAACGGTGTGTTTGCCACAAAAAGCAACACACTTAACCATTTTTTGTTAATGTAATACTTTTAACTTAAAGGACATGCGGATTTGCTTTA
>JBAZEV010000059.1:9311-10149 GCA_041653695.1 Bathyarchaeia archaeon | reverse complement strand
CCCGCAAAAACGGTGTGCCGCCCAACTCCTTGATGCTTGCTGAAACCGTTGCCAACGCAAAACCTAAAACTTCGACTGGAACCTTGAATGTTGTTCCAAGTTTTTGTACAAGTTTATTTTCATCTGCAACGATAACAACCTGTTTTGCTGCGCCCGCAACAATTTTTTCCCGCGTTAATGCTCCGCCGCCGCCTTTAATCATGTTCAAGTTATGGTCCACTTCGTCGGCGCCGTCTATTGCCAAATCAAGCGTAGGATGCTCATCTAATGTGGTCAATGGAATACCAGAACCTACAGCAATCATCATTGCTTGGCTGGAGCTGGGAACTCCTAAAACATGTAATCCTTCCTGTTTCATCAACCGCCCCAACTCCTGAATGGCGTAAGCGGCTGTGCTTCCACTGCCTAAGCCAACAACAAAGCCATCTTTTACGTGTTTAACCGCTTCTAATGCAACCTGTTTCTTTGCGTCTTCTCGCCAACTCAACTGTTTCAAGCCTCAGTTTCCATTTGGCCAAGCCGCTCCAAAACCTTTTCTACCTCAGACCTGATTTGGTCGATGCGTTCTTCGGCTTCGGTTTTCTTTGGTGGCGAGGGCTTCTTGGGTCTCTTTTTTGCTTCCTTTTCTGCTTCAGTTTCTGTTGATTCTACTGGAACCTGTGTTTGTTTTGGTTTTTCCGCTTTAGGTTTAATTTCAAGGTTGGTCCGCAAACCGCCTATCTTTTTGTTTATTTCATCAAAACGGTCGTTGAACAGTTTAATGAGGTCGTCTTGCATTGTTTCCAGTTGGTGCAATGCCACTACTGACTCGTTTTTGGATATGGAACTTTTGATGCTT
>JBAZEV010000059.1:0-9301 GCA_041653695.1 Bathyarchaeia archaeon | reverse complement strand
TGTGTATTCTTTGGCTAGGCGCTCTCTTTCTTCTTCGGTTATTTTTCCTTCTGCTTGCGCCTCGTAAAGGTGCCTTATTCCGTAACTGAGAATGTCTCTTTCAACATCTAAAAGCCTGAGCTCTTTTTTTGACTTCTGGGCATCCGTCTGCGTGACGGTTCGGTCTCCGCTTAATGGCAACAACGGAGCAACTTCAGGGACATGTTCTTCGGGTTTTTGGGGCTTGTTTTCTCCTCCCCTTCTCATAATGTAGATGGTTATTACTGCTACTATAATTGCCCCAAGCGCAACCGCATACGCTACGACTTCAGAAGTCACTGCGTTTCCTTCTCCAACCCAGTTCCTTTTTTTTATTGTTCTATATAAGTTTGAGGACATTTGTTCTTAACTTTTCGGTCATTACCGCCAAAAACATCCCTGAATGTTGCCTTACAAACCGTTTTAAGACTGTTAACAACGAACTTTTTTACAAAAAACACCGATAACTCAACGTGTTGGCGGCTGGAAAAATTCTTGGGTAAACTTTTTTTGTTAATTGGGGGGCAAGTTTTTGGTGTTCAGTAACGGAGCTAAAAGCTTGAACTTGGTTTCGTAGAGTTCATCAAGAAGCGAAAAGTGGTTTTCTATTTCTTCGTACTCACGTTTAAGCCTCAAGCATAGCCTTTTGATGCTGATTGCTTGGATGACGTTTGTGCCCTCTTTTCCTATCAGCTTTTCTAGGTACGAGATGATGACGTTGATGTTGTTTTCAGCGCCTTTTATTTTTGATGTTGTTTGTTTTTGTGTTATGGAGTAAATCATGTCGGAGATGTTTTTCCCAAGGACTGACCTAATCGTGTCGTCTAACGCCTCGAACATTAAGTCATTAAAACTGTCCATTTAGGGATTCACTCTCTGTTTGGCGATGAAGTCGCCTGTTTGTATATTTCTGATTCAAACTCAACCCTAAATAATTTTTGTTCAATTCAGATTCTGAATTCGACAATTGTATAAACGTTATATACAAAAAAGTAGGAATGACATATTCTAAGTTGGAGTCTGATTAAATGGTGACCAAAATCGTTGAAAACCTACGGCGGCGGGCAATAAAAACGTTCATGGACATCCTAATCTTGGCTGAACTGCAGGACAAGCCTCTAAGCGGATATGACATCATTGGATTAATACACAAACGCTTCAATGTGCTGGTGAGCTCAGGAACGGTTTATTCTTTGTTGTACTCTTTGGAACGGAAAGGTTTGGTGGCTGCTGACTTGGACAATCGGAAGCGGACCTACACCTTGACCACTAAGGGAACACAAACTTTGGAAACAGTGGGACGAGCAAACGGCGAGATTAATGGTTTAATACAAAACCTGATATCAAGCAACAGGTCACCTAACTAGGTCGATTTGTTATCCTGCGCTTGTTCGATGTTTTTATTTTAATGTACATTTTTTGTTTTGGCTTACTTGATGTTTTATTTATGGAAAATGTTTTTATATCACACTTGATATCAAATGTGATATCGTCTGTGATATTATGTTTGGCCATTTTGCAGAAATCAAAGAAGCAATATACAAAGACATCGATAAGTTTCGCCA
Source organism: Bathyarchaeia archaeon (assembly GCA_041653695.1). Taxonomy (GTDB): domain Archaea; phylum Thermoproteota; class Bathyarchaeia; order Bathyarchaeales; family Bathyarchaeaceae; genus Bathyarchaeum. Next base: position 7,718 of record JBAZEV010000059.1, on the reverse strand, counting down.
GAAACAGGCCCTAAGCCCTGAGACCGCGAAGAGCATCGACGAATTGGGGGTTTCAGCTCATTTTAAGGCTTTTTTGAGTAATTCTCCACGGATGTTTGGCATTTTTGTAAAGGTTGATGAAAAATATTACCTTTCCGAGGCACGGCTGAACAAAATTGAGGAACAGCTTTCGTTAAGTCCGTTACGGCAGTGGTTGAGGCATACTGCGAGTGTTCCTAAGGGGCTTTTGCGTTTTTATGTGTTTAAGCTCTTGAAAGAAAAACCTATGTCCGGGTCCGATATTACTGAAGAAATCGAAAAACAGACTGGAGGTCAATGGAAGCCCAGTCCTGGTTCGGTTTACCCGCTTCTTACTTGGTTGCGTGCGAACGGCTATGCCGAGGAGTTGCCCCGTGAATCCAGCGGAGTCAAACGTTACGCGTTAACGGATAAAGGCGCTAAATTCTTTGAAGCCAACGCGAGTTTTAAAGATGAGCTGCAAAAAAAGGTGTCTCCTGTTGGGCCTTTGTTCCTTTTGCGGATGGGTCTTAATGCAGATGGGTTGCAGGGTCTTCAGGGGCCTGTTAAGCGGATGTTTGATTCTTTGTTTGAGTTACGTGTTGCTTTGATGGAAAACATGACCGAACAAACTGTAACCGAGGTTGAAGAAGTCTTGAATGATATTTCAGAAAAAATTGAGGAATTAACTAAAAAATTGAAAGGAGTTGAGTAGTTTTGGCTACACCAATTGTTGAAACAGTAAACCTGCGAAAAACCTACATTCTTGGAAAAGTTCCAGTGAATGCACTATGTGGAGTGAACCTTAAAATCGATAAAGGCGATTTCATCGCAATCTTGGGTCCTTCGGGAAGCGGCAAATCCACGTTGATAAACATGATTGGCGCATTAGACAACCCCACCGAAGGAAAAGTACTAATTGACGGCGTTGACATTTCCACATTAAAAGACAACCAGCTAGCCGATATCCGGTGTAGTATCGGTTTTGTGTTCCAGTTTTTCAACCTTATTCCACGACTCTCTGCAAGGGAAAACGTTGAGTTGCCCTTGTCGATTGCGGGTTTAGGTAAAAACGAAAGACGCAAAAATGCTGAGGAACTGCTTGAAAGCGTAGGACTACAAGATAGAATGAACCATAAACCTGCTGAGCTTAGTGGCGGTCAACGTCAACGTGTTGCAATTGCCCGCGCTTTAGCAAATAATCCTAGTTTTCTGTTGATGGATGAACCTACTGGAAACATTGATTCGAAAACTGCGAACGAGATAATGGATTTGGTCAAAGAGTTGAACGAAAAAAAGGGTGTAACGATAATCATGATTACCCATGACCAGCAGTTGGCGGCACGTGCAAAAGAGATTGTGCGTATGCTTGATGGCACAATAATTCAGGAGATTGATCAGCAATGAAGTCAGGTGACGTTTTTTCGTACGCTTTTGGTGCAATACGGCTAAGAAAACTTAGAGCAGGCTTAACCACCTTGGGTGTAGTAATTGGCATCGCAGCTATTGTTGCGTTGCTTTCTATCAGTCAAGGTCTGCAAGTTACGATAACTAACCAGTTGGAGTCTGGTTTCGCAACAGACACACTGATTGTTTCTCCTGGAAGCGGCGGAACCTTTTCTGGATTCGGAGGAGGTTTTGGTGGAAGTGGCTCAGATTTTAGTTTGATGGTTTCTGACACCCAGATAATAAACGGCATCGATAATGTTGTTACTTCGGCGGCTATTATTCAAGAGGTAGGCTACATTGACTCCAGTGGCACGACGGTTACCGTGTATGTTGTTGGTGTGGACTATGCGACATACTCCGAGATTTACAGCGGCACCTTCATAGCTGAAAGTGGAACAATACCCTCGAACCCAAGCAATGGCACAGTTATTGTTGGCAAACGGGTAAGCGACCGCTGGGATAACGGGACAATATTATGCAGTGTAGGTGACAACATCGAAATTGTTTGGACCAACACTACTGTTCGTCCACCTGCAAATCAAACATACAACTATAATGTTGCAGCGGTTCTTCAAGAGGTCGGAGGTTTTAGTCTTAGCGGACCTTCTGACCACTCTGTTTACATTCCAATCGAGCAAGCCCAACAAATGTTTGGAACCAATGAATGCGACCAAATAATCGTGAAGCTAGCAAAAGATGACGACGCAACAATAAACGCTGTTTCAGACGCCATCAGAGAAGCCTTTGACGATCAGGTTTCAGTTACATCTTCTACTGCTGTGTTGGGTATCATATCTAGCGTGTTTTCCACCATCGAGTTGTTCTTGGCTGGAATTGCCGCAATATCGCTATTGGTTGCTGGTGTTGGCATAATGAATATCATGATTGTTTCGTTGATGGAACGCACCCGCGAAATCGGTATTCTCAAAGCCTTGGGCATGAAAAGCCGAACAGTGCTTTCGATATTTATCAGTGAAGCAGTAATAATCGGTGTTTTGGGTGCAGTATTTGGTATCGCTTTGGGTTGGGTCTTGGCAAGTGTTGCTGCAACAGTATTCACAGGCGGAGGATTCGCAGCCGCAACTGGACAAGCCGCTGCTCAAAGCGGATTTGCAATAACGCCAGTATTATCGCTTGAAGTGTTGCTTGGCGCATTCGCTTTTGGTATCGCGGTCAGCGTAATCTTTGCAATATACCCCGCGTGGAGAGCATCCAAACTAAAACCAGTAGATGCACTCAGATATGAGTAAGCCTGTAACAAACTCGAGGGTGGGGGTTAAACCTCCCCTCAATATTTTGTTTTGAATTATGATGTAATGCAGTTGTTTTAAGGCATGTAGTATTCTGCTGATGTATTCAACTCGTTGATTTGAGCGGTTTGTTCTGTTTTATCTGTAGTTAAGTGTTAAACGCAAAAACCCTGTTGGTGTTCAAATTAAACTGTTTAGATTCTAAATACATACTGTTGCCCCTTCTGGTAGCTCCAAAATAAGGGTTCATAAAACATTAATTACATTTTGTGGTATCACCTGTTATGGAACCTCAATCTATGGTTTTTCTTGCTTTCACTATGATTGCTTTCAGTGCTGGTACTGCTGTTGTGGTAAAACATTTTGGAAAACATATTGTGAACACAGATTATGAAAAAGAAATCAAAGAACTAAGGCACTCGTTACTTCAAGGGGGTATTGACCGAAGAACCTTCCTTTACATCCGTGACAACATGAAGGTGGAGGACCTTTTCAATATTGAAACCAAACGGCTTGACGAGATGTACAAACAAAAACAGTTGGACTTGGATACTTACCAGCGGATGAAACGTGTCCTAGAAGTTACCTTTAACCAGAAACTGGTAAAAATTTACGATGAACTGTCTCCTGTTGCTGCGAGTTGCCCAACACAGTAACCACTATGGTTTACTGTTTTGCTTTAAAAAAGAGAAAAACCAGGAAGTAATGCGAAAAGCATTACCCTGTTAATTTAGCATTCACCGCAGCCGCATTTCTTTGTTTCTTGCGGTGCGTTTGGTCTTAACGAGCGTACTGTTTTGCCTGCTCTCCACATTTCAGAGTTGCCCAGTGCTTCCAGTTCTTTGGACAGTTTCTTTGCGTAGTCGGGTTGTGCGCTTTTTTCTAGGACAATTTTGACTTCTTCGCCGTTTGCTACCAGTTCGTAAAGTGAATCAAACAGCGGTTTTGTGGTGTCTCTGAACCTTTCTTTCCACCGTAGTGCGCCGATTCTTGCGGTTTCGCTGCAGTTGTTGTACATCCAGTCCATTCCGTTCTGGTCTACTAGTCGTATCAGGCTTTGTGTTAGTTCTTCAACGGTTTCGTTGAATGCTTCGCTTGGGCTGTGACCGTTTTCTCGTAGGCAGTTGTATTGTGCTTCCATGATTCCGGCGATTGCGCCCATGAGGACTCCTCGTTCTCCGGTTAGGTCGCTGTAGACTTCTTTTTCAAAGGTTGTTGGGAAAAGGTAACCTGAACCGATTGCGATTCCGATTGCTTTAACCCTGTTTTCTGCGTTGCCTGTGTAGTTTTGGTGGACTGCAAAGCTGCTGTTTATTCCGCTTCCTGCCACAAAGTTGGCTCTTACCGATGTGCCTGAGCCTTTTGGTGCAACCAAGATTACGTCGATGTCTGCTGGTGGTATTACGCCTGTTTGTTCGCGGTACACGATTGAGAATCCGTGCGAAAAGTAGAGTGCGTCGCCTTTTTTGAGTGTGGGTTTGATTTTTGGCCACAACAGTTTTTGTGCTGCGTCTGTTAGCAGGTACTGTTTGATTGTTCCGCGTTGTGCTGCTTCTTCTAGTGAGAACAGGTTTTCGCTTGGTACCCAGCCGTCTGCTAGTGCTTGGTCGTAGTTCTTTGCGAATTCTTTACTTTGTCCGATAATAACATTGAATCCGTTATCGCGCATGTTTAATGACTGAGCCCGTCCCTGAATTCCATATCCTAGGGTGGCGATTGTTTCGTTTTTCAGGATTTTTTTGGCTTGTTCTACAGTAAACTCTTTTCTTGTAATTACATTTTCTTTTATTCCGCCGAAGTCCATTTCTACCATAGTTGACTCCTCTTACAGTTCTAGTAATGAGGTCGGGGTTAAAATAAATTCGTTTTTTTGGGGCACAAAAACTCTTATATGAACTTAGATTCATCAGGCAGTCATGGACGATAAGGACGAGTTGATTCTGCAGGAGTTGGAGAAGAATGCGCAGCAGTCCTGCAGAACCATTGCCGAGCGTGTTGGGTTGCCGATTTCTACTGTTCATCGGCGTATTCACAAACTTGAGCAAGACGGCGTCATCAAACGGTTCCGGGCCGTAATCGATTATGAACAAACAAGAAGACCCATTGGTGCATATTTGTTCATTAATATTGCCGAAACCAGTCCCAATAATTGTTATATTCCGAAGGCAAAGCTTGTGGAAAAAATTTTGAAGTACCCCGAGGTCCATGAGTTGTCTGATGTTCAAGGGGCAAATTTTGATATTATCCTCAAGGCGCGGTTCACGTCGCTTAAGGCGTTGTCGCTGTTTATTGAAACCTTGCGGCAGGTCGAAGGCATCGAGGAACTGTTTTCTGCTATCATTACTGAAGAAATCATTTGATGAACAGTTTTTTCGAGAATGCCTTGCCTGTTTAATATTTTATCTCATTATGTGAGAACTTTTTATCATTATTTGGAAGAAACGTACATATCCGCGGCAACTGTTTTCCTACCATAAGCGTGAAAAAAATGAAACTAAAAATCCTTTACCTCTGGTTACCCGCAGTCATCCTTTATGCCCTAAGCGCGGTGATGGCTGGTATCCAACAATCTCTGGTGGCCGTAGCCTTAACGGTTGGTTACACGGCACTGATGGTTGCCTCAAAATGGGCACACTACGACGACTAACCAAAACAAAGCCTGTTATTTTTTTTCTTTTTTTGATTTCCAGAAAAAAGGCCGTTTTCAACAATGAACTACTATTAGACTACTACCATGTTTGGGGTTGTTGAACCAAATCTGTTTTCTGAGTTAGGTATGGTGCAGTTTTATACAAGATTGGCAGTAGCGGAAATTGTTTGTGATTTAAAGAAATCTGGTTGTAAAGATTTAACTCCTACATCCAAGCAGTATTAACTTGGTGAACTGGTATGCAGTGGTTGATTTATGCTCTGCTTTCTGCGATAACTGCCGCTCTTGTGGCTATTTTTGGTAAGATTGGTCTTCAAGGTGTGGATTCTATTACTGCTACTGGAATTCGGGCGGGTGTGATGTTTGGGGCTATCGTTGTTTTGATGTTGTTCACCGGAAAAATGAATGCTGTAACCGCGCTTGACTCAAAATCGTTGTTCTTCATATTTATTGGGGGTTTAGCTGGGGCTGCGTCTTGGGTTTTCTATTTTTTGGCGTTGGAGTCCGGAAAAGTTTCCCAAATAGTGCCCATAGACCGGCTCAGCATAATCTTTGCAATCGTGTTTGCTGCCATGTTTTTGGGCGAAAAAATCACCCCCGCTGTGGGGTTAGGCGTAGCCCTCATCGCAGCAGGCGCAATAATAATTGCCATATCTTAACCATGGTTTTGTGTGTGCTCTGTTTTTTGTTTAAACCTTTAACCTAAAAACCATCATTACAAGCAGCAACCAACTGCAAACAAAAACATGGTATGCTTGGCAATACCCTTGATATGTTTGTGCTTGTTCAGAAATCTTATTATCTTTTTGTCGTGTGCTTTTGAGTCTGATGAATGAATATTCTCTTCATTTGGCTATCAAGGACTGGTATTCTTTATCTGGAGACAGATTTGAGGTAAGGGTAGACGATTTTGTAGTTGACGTTGTAAGAGATTCTCTTCTTATTGAAATACAGACCAAAAACTTCTCTGCCATAAAAAAGAAGCTCGTTAAACTACTTGAAAACCATCAAGTTCGACTGGTTTACCCTATTGCGCAGCAGAAATGGATTGTTCATGTTTCCGAGTCCGGTGAAATCGTTAAACGAAGAAAGTCTCCCAAAAAAGGCAGACTATCTGATTTGTTTTATGAGCTGGTGCGAACTCCAAGTCTTGTCAAAGAAGAGAACTTCTCGTTGGAAGTCCTATTGATAGAAGAAGAGGAACTCCGCATTGATGATGGCAAGGGAAGCTGGCGACGAAACGGGGTAAGCATCAAGGACAGAAAACTGCTGAACGTTTACGGCACAGCGTTTTTTGAAAATGAACAAGACTTTCTCAGGTTCCTGCCCTGCGCCCTGACCAAACAGTTTACAAACAGTGAATTGGCGAAACAAAGCGGGGTCTCCGTTAAGTTGGCTCAAAAAATTACTTATTGCCTTCGGAAAATGGGTGCAATCGCAACTGTTGGGAAAAAAGGCAAAGAACTGGTTTTTGAAGTCTGTTAAGCGTTCCTTGAACTCCCATAAAAGGCATAAAACTTTAACCGCAAAAGGGGGTATTCAATGCTAAGGATTGGTAAAATTGGTTGATAAATCCATAATCATCATCGGTGCTGGGCTTGGGGGTTTGTCTGCGGGTTGTTATGGGCAGATGAACGGTTTTCAAACTAAAATCTTTGAAAAACAAGACAAACCCGGAGGCGTCTGTGTTTCTTGGAAGCGCAAAGGCTACGTTTTTGATTATGCGGTTCACAACCTTTTCGGAATCGTACCGGGCTCTGCGGATTATGGTTTGTGGAATGAGTTGGATGCTCTTCGCGGTCTTGAGCTTTACCGTTTTAAGGAGTTTGTTCAAGTCGAAGACACCAACGGCAAGGTGTTTACTGCCTACACGGATTTGGATGAACTGCAAAAACATATGACTACGCTTTCGCCGAACGACAAGAAACTAATCAGCGAACTGGTTAAAGTCTGCAGGCGTTTCAGCGGTTACGACATCTTCGCTGCGATGACGGGCGGAGTTGGGGCTAAACTTGGGTTGTTGCCTATTTTGCGTTCAATAATGAAGTATGTCAAAATACCTGTTGAAGATTATGCTCAAAGTTTTAGCGACCCGTTTCTCCAAAAAGCGTTTGCGACGATACAGTATGACCTTAAGGGTGTACCCGTTTTGATACCCATGATTTTTATGGCCGCAATGAGCAAAGGCGACGCAGGCTGGCCAGTTGGGGGTTCTGCTGCGTTGTCAAATAACATTGCGAAACGTTACTTGGAGTTGGGTGGGGAAATCGTTTACCGTTCGCCTGTTGCCAAAATTTTGGTTGAGAACAACAAAGCAGTCGGCATCCAACTGGAGGACGGTTCAAAACATTTTGCGGATATTATCGTTTCTG
>JBAZEV010000058.1:0-10486 GCA_041653695.1 Bathyarchaeia archaeon | reverse complement strand
TTGCTGCAATGTTGAAAGTCTGGTCATCACCTTCAGTTACAACAACAGCACCAGATGGAGAAATTGAACCACCTGTACCAGCAGATGCAGTAATGGTGTATGTAACTGCGATATCTTCTGCAAAGGTTGCTGAAATTGTGTGACCTGCGACAACGTTGGTGAATGTGTATGAAGTAACAGCGCCTACTGAAGAGCCATCAACCAAAACATTAGCAACATGATAACCAGTGCTTGGTGTAATGGTGAAGGTTATGCTATCACCTTCAGTAACAGTTACAGGACCAACTGGACTGATTCCTCCATTGGAACCAGCAGCAACAGTGATTGTAAATGTTGTAGGTGGGGTTGTAGTTCCTGAAGAACCACCAGAGAATGTTTTTGTCATTTCTGCGGATATTCCGTCTGTTGTTACTACTTTAAGTGTAACACGTTTTGCTCCGTCCCAAGACATGGCAGCAGTAGTTACTGTTGAGGTTTCAGAGGGCCCAAGGTCTACTGGGGCAAAATTAGCGTCTGTTGCTAATGTACCATTAACATACAGGCCTTCTAGAGTAATATCAGAGTCGCCAACATTCTGCACGTAAACAGCTGTTGGTGATATGCTTTGTATCTGGATAGATTTTCCAACCTTTGTGGTGGTGAAATCCATGTAACCAGATACCCATGCATATGCAACCAGCGAGGCTGCGACTGCGATTGCGATCATTAGCAATACCGAAATTACGGGAGATATTGCACGTATTGTTCGTCGGATTTTAGTTATTTTTCTCATTTTGTTTTTCCTTCTAATTTTGTTTTTTCAAAGTTTTTCGATTATTTCACGAATACTTTAACAGATAAGATGCAACCAAAAGGTGTATTTAAAAACCGATGAAAGGTGTTTATAGAAGAAAAATCAAGTAACTAACACTAGAAGATATTGCCAGTTTTACCCTACTGCTTCCGATACGTGGTTTTCAATTACCTATTTAGCACATCACTCAGTTTCCAAAATGTATGCATGTTCATCCACACATTTGATTAAAACAAAAAAAGAAAAAGAGGAAGTTAATGGCTTTTATGTGAATACACAAGCCAATACTTCTACGAAGATTTAGTAGTGATTATCAGTTGCAAGCGAAAAGGACAAGCAATCCACTAGACATTCTGCTTGTTCCCCATGTCACCGTTGTCTGTGTAACTGCAACACCGCTGCTAGTGTAGGCAAATGCTGATGCACCAGCAATATCATTATTACCGCTAGCTCCATTATAAAGCACGCCACCTAAGCCAGAAAAGCTCGGGTTAGACACACCACCACGCCATGCCATTCCAGCGACAGCTAAAACATTATCATTGCTACCGTCGGATAACGCGGATGCAGGAATAGTATCTGTCATTACCGAACTGCCATCAGTTGAGTCGCCGCCAGAACTAACATATGAAAAACTAGTGCCCCCGCTGAACTCCTGAAGAATTCCAAACGCAGTAACTAAGTCACCTTTAGCATCATTCCAGTCAATAGTCATGGACTGATCAGATGATCCTTCGGCAATTTTGCTAAAGACGGCGACAATACGGCGTTGACTAACATCGCCTGAACCGGCTGAGTACCACTCTACCTCATTTAGGATCCAGCCAGCACAGGTTGGTGCATGATAATTATATGGATCTCCTTGACGATGTCCTGCGACCACGACAAGAAGGTCACCTGCCTGTGGAGCACTATTGAATGTGAAGGTGGTCTGGTCTGTACTTACGACGCTTGCACTCATTATTCGTGTTTGGGCTCGCGTAACGTCTGGAAGGAATGATGCAGTAACATCCATGTTACCTGTGACCGTTACTACTCTAGTGTCTCCTGTTCCATCAACTCCATCACCACTCCAGCCAGAAAACGTGTAACCTGAATTAGCAGATGGTGTCAAAGTAACAACATCGCCGAGTGTGTATGGACCCAAAGGATCAGCAGTAACATCACCCCCAACAGAAGACGGACTCATAGTCACAGTGATAGAATACTGACTCGTAGTACCACCGGTAGTTCCGCCTGAGAATGTTTCTTTGTATTCTGCGGAGATACCATCTGTGGTGACGACTTTAATAGTTGCCTGATTGCCAACACGGGGCAATGGTGAAGCAAAATAATCAATCGTTGCGGTTTGTCCTTTTCCAAGATCAGCAGTTGCAGTACCATCGACAGTAATAGTATATCCTGACTCCAAGTTACCATCAACGTAGACCTCAGCGATAGTAACCGGAGAGTCACCAACATTCTGCACGTAAACAGCTGTTGGTGAGATGCTTTGTATCTGGATAGATTTTCCAACTTTGGTGGTTGTGAAATCCATGTAACCGGATACCCATGCATATGCAACCAACGAGGCTGCGACTGCGATTGCAATCATTAGTAATACCGAAATTACGGGAGAAATTGCACGTACTGTTCGTCGAACTTGAGTTATTTTTCTCATTTTATTTTTCCTTCTAATTTTGTTTTTTCAAAGTTTTTCGATTATTTCACGAATACTTTAACAGACTAACGTGCAACCAAAAGCTGTATTTAAAAACTGATGAAAGGTCATTATAGAAGAAGAGTTAAGTTTTCAATACTAGAAAAAACATCAAAATCCGCCGAAAAACTCCAAAAATAACAGTAATCAGAACGTGCAATTAACAAAGTATTTTAACGCAAACACAAAATCGTTTAGTATACATTAAGATTCATCTTAATTTGTACAATACATCATCAAAGTGGTCTCATTTATGGATTTGACAAAAGTAAGAATGCGGGAACATTCAGGAATGCTCACAAATGACTCAACAACAACTCAATTCTATTTTGTAGTTAGTCCCCTAAAAAATAGGGCAATCGTAGAAGAAGACGACTACATCGCCATAAACCACCCAACACTTGGAGAAAACTGCCCAATACTTGCAATAGTTACCGAAATTAAAAGCTACGAACAAGTAGCAGGCTCAACACTGGGCGAAAAAGTCGGAAAAATGATGGCAACCGCAAACGTAATCGGATACATAGACATCAAAGACAAAACAAAACAAATACAAAAACTGGTAACACCACCAAACCCCGGAACCAGAGTATTCCTTGTATACTCCGAATTCCTTGAAACAATATTCACAACAGACACACAAGGAAAACCATACAATCCACCGCTACACATCGGAACAAACATTTTAACAGCAATCAACCAAAACGAAGAAACAAAACAACTCAACTACCATCTGGACCCACAAGCAGTAACCAACGCACACACACTAATAGCAGCAAACGACAACACAGGAAAAACATACACCGCAACAATCATCATCGAAGAACTAGCCAACAAAACAAACCAACCAATAATAGTGTTTGACCCATACAACGAATACACCCAACACGGCTACAAAACAACAAACGTAACAGCAATAGAAAACATCACAAAATCAGTCAAACCAAAACAGGCAACAACAGTAACAGCAGAAAACCAAACACCACAAAACAAGACCAACTTCTACTCGCAGGCACTCAAAACATTATGGACAGCAAGACTGGACCAAAAAATACCGCAGTTCACACTGGTTATCGAAAACCCTGAAAAACTAGACAAAAACACACTGGAAGAGGTAGTCTACGAAGGCTCAAAACACGGCGTAGCCGTGATACTTGTAACAAAACAGCCAACACAACTAGGCACAAACATCCTCGCACAGATGAACAACCAAATCATAGGAAAAACAGCAGACAGCACATACCTAGAACAACTAAAAACAGTCATACCACAATACGCAGCGAAGATACCGCAACTCAAACAAAAAGAGTGGATAATAAACACAAACAATCAACAACAAACGGCACAGATAACAACAAGAACACACACCACAAAAACGAAATAATGTTTCAAGTCCACCAAAAAACAGTGGACACATTTAGATTAAGCAGGGACTAAAATGTGCAAGCAGCCATGTTACCCAACGTGGTTAAAACTTTACACACAACCGAACTGTCAACAGAATAGTACACCAAAACAGTGTCTCCATTCATGATGGCTTTCACGGTACCGTCAGAATTAGCGGTTCCAGTTGTAAACAATAAATGAATACGTTCACCCGCTGCAATACGCACATTGAACTGCCCTAACTCGGCATAATAATGACCACTATCAGTAACTAGCCATAAACGTTCCAGACCAACCTCAAACCCACCGTTATTTGTAACATTCAAGCCTGTACCAGCACCATCAACAGTAACGGTGATGGGTGAATTCATTTTCTCTGCAAGCACTGTATTCATTTCCCGTGTTGCACTGTCGTGCCACAGGTAAACATTCGTGAAAACAAACAACAGAATAACCAAGAACATCACTGAGCCAACAATCTCGGCTGTGCCTTTACGGTCACCAAGCAACTTTGACAATTTTCGTTGTATCACATTTTTTCTTACCATGTGTAAACACCCTCAAATGATGTGCCACGTTCTGTAACTATCTTAAACAGGTAACTATTACCAGTATCAAACCTGTTAGTGGCCAAAGAATAAACAACAATTTTTCCATGTCCACCCACAGCAATAGTCTGGTCAGCAGGCGTAAACGTAACTGCGTTACTGTCAATATAAACGCTGGATATGGTCAAATCGACTTTTCCAAAGTTATAAACCCAAATAACAGTAGCATCAGGACTCGTGAACCACACATCGTCAAGGGTCATGGACTCTAGTACGGCGCTGCCGCTGCCTTCTTGGAAGTCTTTACTGTAGCTGACAAAGAACGCAAACAATGCACTCATACCTATCATGACTACGAGCATCATTATTACTGCTGAAATAACAGGAGAAACTCCTCGTTTATTACGACTTAACCTTATCATGCAACCACAACCCAGTTCGGTGGAATTAAAATCATGAACACGAAATACCCCACAAGCGACAAAATAATCGCATGCTTAAGCCCGCCTGCTATTCTACGTTCACCAAGTTTACCGGCCATCAAACCACCAGTAACAGCAGAAACAAGCATATTCTTGTAAAAGAAGTCTTTGAACATGTCAATACTACCAACACTAACGTCACTCATTATCATGGGTGCACCTTGAAGCGGAGAAAAGAACGACTGCACCAAAATCGTGGCAGTGGCAATAAACACAGCAAACGCTGCATAAATCACAATAATATACGGCATCATCTGAGCAGAAGTCTCTTTATCCATCTCATTCATTTCCTCCATAAACTCAGACGTAGCAGTGAAAACCTTCTTTATCGTACCACCAGCCTTACTTGCCTCCAAAACCAAGGCACAAAAACGGTTAACAATAGGCGACCCAATGCGCTGCTTGAAATTAACCAAAGCATCCTCAAAGGAAGTACCCCAAGACATCTGAACCGTAAGCTTGTGAATCTCAGTCGCCAAAGGCTGAGCAACCATCTTGTTCTGAACAACCTTCTCAAACGCCTTAACTATCGTTAAACCAGTCTCTTGAGCCTCAGAAACGCCACGAACCAAACCAGGCATCTGATTCTCAATAGCGGACATCCACTTCTGATGCTCATAATCCAGAACCGCAGACGGCAAGATCACAATCAGGACACAAACTAGAAACACTTCGTTGGAGTATGTGCCCAGAAACGCTCCGTTAAACACAGCAAGTAACAACACTAACGTTACCACTACTGCAACTGAAACCGCAACGGTCCACTGTTTAAGTTTTAACGCAATTTTCCGCATCATAATCTACCTCGGTGGAGTCAAAGAATCAACTAACAACAAAAGAATTCCAACTCCAGCTGGAGTCACAAGAAAGGTGATGAGCATCAACAGAACGTAAGGGTCCAAACCCCCAAAAATGGATACCCCACCACCAATAAAGGACATAACTGAAAGCATGATAATCAAAGCCAAAGGAAGCGCAACCATGAAACTGACGTAAACCTCGGCAACGCTGTTAAGGCTCTCCAAGAAACTTTTCATGGAAAGTCTGCGTGCCTTCTTGTAAGTGTTAGCTTTCTCCCGTAGATACGCGTCCAAGTCTCCACCCATATGAGAAGTAGTAATAACACCATTAAGCAAAGACGCAAACTTACCCGAAGACGACCGCGCCGCAGCATTGCGCAACGCACCCTTAAGATCCAAACCCATCAACTCAACATCACCAACTGCTCTGCGGACCTCTTCACCGACACCAAACTCGTCACCTACATTTCCCAAAGAACGCAAAATACGTTCAGGAGGCATACCTGAATTCGCTAAAACTGCCATAAAATTAGCAACAAGTGGTAGATTAGCATCAATCTTACGCGCACGAGAAGAAATCTGGATAATGGACAACAAATAAAACACACCCACAGACCCTAAACCAGTCACAACAGCCAAAAGAAACGCAACTCCCAACGTTTGAACCACAGGCATACTAAACGAAAAAACTACGGCTGAAACAACAAAAGTCGCAGCTGAAACAACCAGAAAACTGAACACAAGCAACCCCAAGTAGACTTCGAAACTGACCCGGCTTACTTTAGCCAGATTTGTTTTCAGTCCACTAAACCTTGTCACTATACTAGAGGGAACCTTATCGGAGATCTTTAGTAGCAATGACAAAAAACGTTTATTCGTTCTTCATGACCTCCTTCACGAAATACTCTGGATTTTCAGCGTAGGACCGAATAACATCTGAAACGTCTTTATAATTCCGTATGTTTTTCTTGAAGATCCAATCAATAACCTGTGCTCTTCGATGTATCTCTTCTTCGGCCTCCTCAACAGTTATCCCCTTGCGCTCAGCAATATTTTCAACAGTATAACTGCGACCCGTGAACTCAAAAGAGTTACCAGCAGGGTTCCAGCGGTAAACCTCATTTGTTAAAATCTCACCTGACCGTGGGTCTAAACCCACTATCTCAGATGCTGCAATAGTTTTACGGGTTGGTTTACCATTCAACTCAACACGTTTCTGCACCAAAATAATGTCAATACCGGCTATGAGTGTCCGTGGTATATTCATCGGTGACGACTCAAGCCTGTACACAGCAGCTTCCACAGATTCAGCGTGAATAGTTGACATACCCAAGTGCCCAGTGCTGACTGCCTGGAAAAGCGTATACGCTTCAGCGCCTCTAATTTCACCAACAATTATGTAGTCAGGTCTTTGCCTAAGCGAAGCTTTCAACAAATCAAAAAGCGTAATCTCTGCAGACTCAGAACCACTGCCAAAAACTGTACGGGTTGCTGCTGGAATCCAGTTTTCATGAGGCAAATTCAATTCAGGTGTATCTTCAATTGATACTACTTTCAGGTCTGGTTTTATGAACATGCTTAAACAGTTAAGCAGGGTTGTTTTTCCAGCTGCAATACCGCCAGCAACCAAGATGGAGATACGGTTTTCTACAGCGTACCAAAGATATGCAGCCATCTCCTTTGACAGGGTACCAAAAGTGATCAAGTCACTTACCGTGAAGGGGTCCAACTTGAATTTTCTGATTGTGAAAGTTGAGCCTCTACGTGTTACCTCACTTCCGAATGTTAAATTAATTCGGCTTCCATCAGGCAGGGATGCATCCAAGAGGGGTTGTGCAATTGAAACGTGGCTACCACACATGTATGCTAACCTTAGGGCTAATGTGTCTAATTCTTCAGCGGTTTCGAACCGAACGTTAGTTGGAATTGACTCATATTTTCGGTGCCAAATGTAAAGTGGCACGTTGACTCCGTCACATGAAATATCTTCAATTAGTGGGTCATGCATCAATGCGTCGATTGTTCCAAAACCAAGGTTATCTCTTATTACATAATAGAGCAGTTTATCTTTGCTTTGTTGAGAAATCTTGAAGCTGTAACTGTTTAGTATTTCTTCACTTTTTGTTTTAAGATAAATCTGTGAAGCTTCTTTTGATTTCATGTCGCTGGGTTTTAGATCTAAAACCTGGTTTAATATCTGTTTAAGGCGGGTTAACGCCGCAATCTCAGTTTCGTCTAGTTGCGGTTCTTCAACAACGTATGTTATGTTGCCTCGGTATGGTTCTTTAACTATTTTTGCAGAAGCAAAAGGTTCGTTAAGAATGTATACCTCAATTACTTTGCCATTGGCTAAGGGGTCAAATTTGAGTTTATGTCTTATTTCTGATGAAATTTCGTCACTGCCCAGAGTGGCGTTTTCTTGAACCAAAACATTTGTGCTATCAAGAGTTTTATTGTTTAACTCTTTAATGCGTGTAATTCCAGTGTTTTGAGGTTGTTCATCAACATTTATTTTTGTCGCTTTTAGAACGATATCATTTTTTGAATCAGTACCAGTAGTATCAACGGGTGAATCTACTGTTTCTTTAGAGGATACCGATTCTTTTTGAGTGAACATTTTTTTCAATCTATCTAGCTGATCCAATTATTGCAACCCCAAGACCTGTTTATACCATCATATTTAAATGAAAAAAAAGGAGGGAAAGTCGATTGTGAACGGATGTTTATGGGAAGGTTTCTGTGTATTCAGCAGAGATACCGTCAGAAGTAACAATTTTAACGGTTACTTGTGTGTCAGGTGCTACTGGCTGAAGATACCCTGTATCAAAAGCTATTTGTGCAGTTTGCGTTGTACCAACAATGTTTGTAACTAAGCTATCAACGGTTATAGCATAAGCAGTTGTATCTTCTAAATTACCATTAACGTAAACAGCAGAGATTTCGACAGGAGAATCACCAATGTTTTGAACATACACATCACTTGATGTGATGCTCTGTATTTGTACGGCTTTGCCGACTTTGGTTGTGGTGAAGTCCATGTAGCCCATTACCCATGCGTATGCGACTAGGGATGCTGCTACGGCGATTGCGATCATTAGTAGCACTGAGATTACGGGTGAAATTCCTTTCACAGATCGTCTAATTTTTGTTATTTTTCTCATTTTTGTCTTCCTTCTATTTTTTTCTTCGCTTTTGCGAAAGCAAAACTTAGTCAGGTTTGCATGAATAAAAAGACCGCAGTACGCTAATTATATAACAATATTCTATATCATAATATCCAATACTACCGTATCCGAAATATGGTAAATAAGGCGAAAACACAGTAAAAATGTTAAAAAATCTAATTGCTGCGCAACAGGTAATATGAAATAAGAAACTATCTGTTATGCACTTTAAACAAGAAAGCATTAAAAAAGGCAATATGACAATTCAATGAGGGAATCACGATGAAGCAAATAAAGACAGGCATTGCGGGTCTTGACTATTTTTTGCATGGCGGTTTACCTCCTAAAGTTTTGTTGCTTTCTGGGGTTCCTGGTTCAGGTAACGAAATTTTTGCTAGACAAATAGCGTATGAACAGGCAAAACAAAGAAAGGTTGCATATTTTACGGTTCATTCAACTGCAGATTACGTCACAGAGGACATGATGGCGTATGGATGGGATATAACGCAGTTGGTGGACGATGGTAACTGGAAATTTCTTAACATCAACGGTGATAAACCGTTTGTGGATACGGTTATCGCTGAGATGAAGCAGCATCGAACAGTTGTTATTGATTCGTTGTCTGAGTTGTTGCTTACACATAAAACTGAGGATGTAATCAGTTTACTTACAGCCATGACGCGCCAAAACAGTGACCGCGAAGAATTTCAGTTGCTGTTGCTAACCGAGGGAATGCAAACTCCGCAAGCTGAAACAATGATGGAACATTTTTCTGAAGGCGTTATCGTTTTTAATACTGCATGGAATGCTGATTCTACACTTCGGCATATTTTAATAAAGAAAATGCGCGGAACAACAGTTCCCATTAGAAGTTTACAGTATAACATCACTAAGAAAGGGTTCATTATAGAAACTGCAACTAGAATAAATTAGAACCGCAGTTTATTAATTCGAATTAATTTTCAATATTTAGTCTGTGTTCATAATTTACTTATGGAAAAAAATACCAGTTTACCAGCAGTGATCAAAATGAAGACACTGCACACCAATTGGAGCGCCTTAGCAAACGACTGCATGTTAATAATACTTCTCTGTGGAACAGTTGGCATAGCACTAAAATTCACTACATTTTTCAACCACTGGGTATATTTTCCGTCATTTCCAAACATATTAGATGCAACATTTTTGATTTTCTCGGTAATTTACCTAACATGGAAAGCACGTAGAACAACAATAATCACAACTAAAAGAAATCTGAGCGCCCAAAACACTCATAGCCAATAGTTGCAAAATACGCAAATCCACATGTTTTTGAAGAAATCCATGTAAATTATTGACTTATCAAAAAAGTGCCATTAAATCATGTTTAGAAAAAAGAGGGAATTGCGGGAGATTATGCAGGTGTTGCCATTTTTTCTGAGAACACAAAATTTACTAGTAACTTTGGGTGGAAATCCCACCCCCGCACATTCTACCAAGTTAATCTACCTTTTTTGAGCTTTTATACTAAAACCATCACAAAAGATCTAAATTGCGCTGTTTATCGTTGCAATGATTGAACATAGAAAAAACTAGTAAATTCTGTGGCTAACAAATTTATGGCATGATGCACAT
>JBAZEV010000057.1:0-10793 GCA_041653695.1 Bathyarchaeia archaeon | reverse complement strand
TATGCTTTGGCTGCCGTATTCTGTGGGAACCAGCATGTTTCCAAGTCCATAGCCTTTTCCCAGGCATGATAGGGTTAAACGGTTTTTAACGTTAACTTCCACTATGGGAAACCGTATTTTGCCATAGAATAAGGGTGTTGCTGGGTAACTTGAGCCTTCGTTTGTTACTTCAAGTTTAATGTCTGTTTTAGGAACCGCTAACCCGCCTGTGTATAAGCTTACGTCGTCTAGCGTTATGGTTGCGTTGTCGAAGGTGTTTTCTGTCATGGTTACTTTAGCGTCAGTTAAAACTTCACATTCAAACACTGTAGTACCAATCGTTAATTTATGTTTAGGATTCGACATGTAGTCAAGCATTTTTTCAACTTCCTATTAATGATTCATACGCGCTGTAACCTGACATTCCAACGGCGATAAAGCTGGTTGCCGCGTAAGCTAACTTAATTAGACCCGCGCCTGGAATTAACGCTGCCTGTGCTGCTCTAATAGCCATTTCCAGTGTACGATAAGTTGTTATTGCTGCTTGAGCCAAGTTAATTGCCTTCGTTATGTTTGGGTCGCCGCCTGTGAACATCTGAACATAGTTTAATGTACGCATTAAAACAGTTTCTAACTGTCGTATGTCCTTGTGTGCTAACTCAGTGTTTAAGCTTAAACTGTATTGGATCGCTGTGCTGTTACTTGCTGACATCTATAACTGTCTCCTGTAAACCTCTTAACGCTGTCTCTAATTCTGGTAGCACTGAATCAACCGCTGGGCCTAGAAAAGGCTGCCGTGCTTCTACTATTGCCGCGTATGGCACGGGTACTTCTATATTGACGGTTTTGTGTTGTTCGCTGTTTTCTCCTACTACTACCCAAATGTGATCGCGTAAGTTTCCTGTTCTCACGGGACACGCTGTTTGAGCTAGGCCCTGAATTAAGTATGCTCTTTGCAGAATTATGTTAAATGCTTCTTCTGTTAGTTTCCGCGGTAAATCCGCTATGTTTAACGCTAAAACGTTTATGTCGCCTGTTCCCGTTTCTATCTGTGTTTGTGTTGACATGGTTAAGTTGTGACTCCTGTTAAACCGAATCGTTGTTGGTAATACTCGTTTGCCTTGTTTGCGCGGCTGTATTCGTGCATCATTAAAATGTAACTGTACTTGTAAATGCTGTTTGCTTCTTCTGACATTTCCGCGTTGTCAATTACTACTTTAAAGTTTCCGCGGTCGCTGTTGAACCACTGAAAAGGCTCTGAGTAAGCGCGGTGTTGTAGAATAAACAGTATATCCGCAACGGTTGAATACGCTATTATCCAATCTGTGTTTTGGTCGTCTATGTCGCCGTTTAAGGTTACTTGCGCGTCGTCTGCTCCCATGTATGAGTTGCGGTTTGTAACCTTGCTGGGAATCCGTGTTTTACTGTAGAAGTTAGGTAATTGAACGTTTAAGCGTGTCCACTGTGGAAAAGTGAATTGTCCCGTGCATACTAAAGTAAAATCGTAGTAAACGTGTCCTGTGCCTGAATCAGCGTATAATTGTAAGTGATCCAGCGTTTTACTTGTGGTTAAGGTTGCTTTAGACGCGGTCCAACTTGTGTTTTCTGTATCGTCTAAGATTGTTTGTGTTGATGCGTCGCTGAATACTGCTACTATTTTTGCTTTAGCGTTGGAAGTTGTCATGTAACGGAAAAGTATTGTTGGGTAAATAATGGTTGATAATCCTATGTTTGTGTTGTTCTGGATATAGTAGGTTTTAGCGCCTGTTGCTACTGTGCAGTTTAAATCTAAATAGTCGCCTTTATAGCCGAAGGTTGCTGCAACAGTGTTTCCTGAGCCGCCTTCTGTAGTCCAATCTGCGCCTTCTGTTAAACTGAAGTCGTTACAGTACCCGTGACCGTAAGTTATTTTTGGGTTTGTCATGCTTTTATTCTCCTGTATGTTACATCAAAAATTACTGAGTAAAATATTAATGCTCCAGCTCTCACGGTGTTTTCGCGTCGTTTCTCCATAACGCGTAAGCTGCTAAAAGCGTATGTTTCGCATAATCGTCTAAGTTCACATTCAGCTTTCCAACGTAAGTTTTTGCCTGAAATCCCTGATTTGTCTATAGTGGTTATTTCAACAGGCACTTTTTCTTCATAGCCATAAATTGATTTGTCGCCGTTATAGAAGGGTGTTGATTCTGGATCGTTAACGGTGTAAACTAAATCTACTGTTTTAGTATCGAATACTGTGGTTAACGGGTAATCAGCGCCGCTGAAACATGTTATGAAGGAACATTCTGTTGCTCCGTCGTTTTTTGTTAAGTTAGCTGCTAACAGGTAAGTGTCAAGCCATACTTTAATTCTGTATCTAGGATCGTCGTTTAAGCTGTCAGTGTCTAAGTGCCATGTGCCGCTTGTTGCTGGTTCGTCAGCGTGATAATTTAGTTTAACCAGGCTTGAAGTATAGTATAAGCGGCTGTTTAACCAGTCGAAGGCTTCGCATAATTCAACGCTAAAATAGTTTCCGAACGCGTCTATTATTTGGTCGCCTTCATGTAACGCGTCTGCGCTGAATCCTGTAACGTCATATTTTCCGTAGAAGCCTACGCCGTTAATGATTTTTGAAGCTCCCTTTGGAAGTAGAATCATGCGTATAGCTGTGGTAGCGTAGCTTTTACTATAATGCCCTGTTACCGTGTCTTGTGTGCCTAAACTTAAAGTTCTAAGCGTAACGTTTGACGCGTGGTCTTCATAGAATACTGCTTCTATCGTGTGGTCTGCGCTCATGGTAACTGTGGTAGGATTCGTCGCGCCTGAATCTACCGTGTCAATTACCCATTTAAAAAGGAAATAGTTTGTGTTAGGAACCGCTGTTACAGTAACCACTGTTCCAGAAGCATAAACGTTTGCTCCCGCCGCTGGCGTTGTTGTTCCGTAACCCGTGTTTACAACGGTTAAAGTATAGTTTACCATTTTTTATCTTTTCTCCAAAATATTTAATGATTCATTAAAGAACGTTGATTTAGGAATGTTTTTTGCGTAATTGTCTGTTACATCATAAAACAGGTTTGCTTTAAGCTCCCATTTTTCTAATGTAGCGTTAACTGTTAAAGAAGAATTGCTTAAAACAAACAGGTCTGCTCCTAAAGTAAACGTTTTAGTTTGCTGAATATAAAGTGACGCGTTAACCGTGAATGTTGTTAACTGTGTTTTAAGTAATGACCCGTTAACAGTGAACGTTTTATTTTGATTCTTAAGAAGGCTGCTATTAACAGTAAATGTTTTTGTAAGAACGCCTGATAAATTGCTGTTAGCAGTAAACGTTTTAAGGAATGTTTTTTGAAGGTTGCTGTTGACAGTTAAAGAAGCGTCATGCTCTAAATATTCCTCGTCATACCATGTACTGTTTGCTGGTTCTGTAGCTATAATTTTTCGTACTAAAACATAATCTACTTCTACCTTATACCCTGATCCTGCAACGTAAAAGTTAACTGGTAAATCAACCGTTGGAATCTTTGAAGAAGTAGTATGATCGTTAAAACTACTGCCGTCTTTAGTTATTCTAATTAAAGAGGTACTTATTCTTGAATTATCCCAAACATGGTAACTACTATCGAAATCTGTTGTTGATGTATATGTATCGTCAGAAGATGATTTAGCAGTGGAGCTTCTCCAGTCATCTACACTATCAGTATATACTACACTGTAGTCTGTAAGAGAGGTATTGTAAACTGTCCAAGCATTAACCCACCCGTAAAGTCCTGTTAATTTAGACTTACATCTAATAGAGTATCCTATACCAAAGGAAGATGTAGATTTACAACCTGAAGAATAACTGCTTCCTGCATCACCATAACATGTTAGTACGCCGCTTACAATTGTTGGAGCTTTAGTGTAAGTTGTCCACTTGCTTAAATCCCCTGAAAAATCGTCAAAAAAACTGAAAGTCGCGGTTCCATGCGCTGCTTCTGACGCTAAACTAGGATATGACGCGTCACTTTTACCGTAATAAATATAAATTGATTGTGTAGATGAGTCTAAGTTATCATTTATTTTCACCCAGTAAACCGCGTTATCACTGTCTGTTTTTGTTTCCCGCCAATAAGACAACTCTGTTACTTTATCACTGGCAGTGAATCGTATGTCGCCAAAATCTGTTTTGCAGTGGCTACTAGTATAAACGTCATCTGTAGAATCGGACCCGCTGCCATAATGTACAATTATTTTAACTGGATAACCTGTACCAGCACCAGAAGACGCGGTTATATCATGCTTTTTACGGTATCCCCAGCCAGTAAGCCAATTTGGGACATCCCCGTAAACGTAAAAGCATAAATCGTGAGCTTCAGCCAAAAAAGCAGCACTTACATGGTAACATTCGTTCCCGCTGTGAGTTGGCGAAGTAGTGTCTTTTCCTATTCGTATTCTAAATGATGCACCAGCTAGATCAATTCCTTTCACCACTAAAACGTAAGCGGTGTTAGGCGTTAAACTTATTCTGTTTGAATATGTAAATATGAAATTAAATAAAGACATACTTGTTGTTAATTCTGCTGCTACATTTACAGCGTTGCTTGAAGCTAGAATGCTTCCTGTAGGCTTGCTTGAAGTACCATAGGTTCCAGTGTGCGCGTAAATGTCGGCTCTTATTGTTCCTGTTTCAGTGCCATTAAATTTTTTAGCGTATAATGTTATTTTTGATAAAATATAAGATATGCCGTCGTTAGGAGTCATAAAAGACTGTGAATAACAACTATAGTCACTATCATAATTTGCCGTTATATCTGCGTAATCGTTAAAGTTTGCTTCTGAATAGCTGTCTAATAATGTTTCGCTCACTATTTAATAGCCTCAAAATCAAAGAATTGTATATCATAAGTTCCCTGTTTTGCTGCTTCGCTGAAACTATTGTGTTTTTCTAAGGTTCCGTCAGATTTAACAACGTACAAAACAGTGCTTTTTACTGTTCTGTATCCTAATATGTGGATGCTGTTTTCTTTCTGGTTTAATGCTTTAAAGACGCGTAGGCGATAAAACAGGCTTTTTTTGTTATCTAAAGGAAACTCTATTACTGTTTTATCGTCGTTGTATAATCCGAATTTAACTAGTTTGCCGCGTTCTAAAGTAGTGTATCCACTTGTAACAGTTTTTCCGTCTAGGTATTCTGCTTTCCAAGTTAGGTTTAACGGTTGCTTGATAGATTCATTAACCATGTTTTAAGCCTCGTCGTAGCTGAATGTTAAAGTTTCTGTAGCGGTTGCGCCTGGGCTTGCTGTGCTTGCAACGTTCATTTGTAGAATAACATAGTTTGTTGTTTCGTTTGCCGCGTTAATCACGCTGCCTGATTCACTGATTGATACTGCTAGTCCCGCCGCGCTGGTGTAACCGAATATTGACGCGCTAGATGTTACGCCGCCGTGTTCCGCTACAAGCTCGTTAGCGTTGTTTGCGATTTCGTAGCCTGTTGTTGCTCCACTGTTATGTGTTGGAAACTGTAAGCCCGCCATTATGTCAACGCCTGTTCCTAGGCCGTTGCTGCCGTCACTGTAAATTTTAATGTTGTTAATTGTGTGTGCGTCAGCGTTTGCGTCACATTTCAAATAGATGCTTTTCCAGTAACTATAGATTGTTCCCGCTGCGGGAATAGACAGTTTATCGTTTGTGTCAATCGTTGGGTTATCTGCGTTCTTGAATTTCAGCGTAGGCGGTCCCAACGCGTCAATATCTGTGCTGGTTCCAGGCGAACCGTCAGAGCCGCCTGTATCTAAATATACACTAAAGGTTGCGTTTGTCACTGTTTGTTTTCACCCCTTTTATACATTATTTTATTTTCTCCCTTAAACTTGTTTTAGGCATGTTTTTAAACATGCTATCAGCAACTATGTCGAAGTCGCTATAGTCGTAGTCGCAACGGGTAAATTCCACCCGTGCCGTTTCAACGTATGGTTTATCCATCTTACAATTCTCCTAAGTTAAGTTGTGTTCCTGTATGCCGTTAGTGTTCGCGCCGTTCTGACTGTACCCGCCGCTAGTGTTGTTTCTAAAATTGTTACCTAAAATAATGTTGTAATCCGCGTTTGCATCTTCAAAAGCGCAACCGTAAGCCGCGTTAGTCCAACAAACGTTCCCTTCCACTATTGAGTCGTCAACCCATTTAAGATAAATACCGTCTATTCCGCTGTCCTGAACTACGTTTCCGATAACTATAGTTTTAAGTGTCCTGTTGTCTGTGGCTGTTCCAGCAATAAGTATTCCCCTGTCATAAGTAGCGTTGTAAACCTGATTCCCCATAACTATGCAATCGTTAGAAGGCGCGTAAGAGCCGCCAACGTAGATTCCGTATTTGTCAACTGTGTTTCCTACGCCTGTAGTGTGAACATAGTTTCCTATAATAGACGTTCTGTGTGCTGAATCAGCAATTTCTATTCCAGCCATAAAGGAACTTATAACTATGTTTCCTTCAACACGGTTTCCGAAACATTCTTGTGTTCCCGCGCTGCCGTCAACGGCGATTCCATGAGCGAACCCTGCAATATAGTTTCCTCCTGCAAACAACACGACGTTTTTAGTAATATTGTTAGTGTCGCCGCCTGTAACTAAGATTCCGTGATAACCAGTGGTTTTAACAGTATTACAAATTATAGTGTTATCGAAGCCTAAAGCAACCATGATTCCTTCTTGCGTAACGTCTTCCACAACATTATTTATGATAGTGTTATGCGAAGCTAACGCGCTGTTAACCTGTATTCCTGGACCATCAAAACTGTAGATGTAACAGTCAGCAACAGTGTTTCTATAAGAGGTTCCAGCGATTCTTATTGGTGTGCCACTGTAAACTGTTTTGTTACCGTACAAGTAGCCGCCTTTAATTGACGCGTCATAGACACTGTTTAAATCAAACATGATTCCGTCGAAGCCTAAAGTAAAAATAACATGTTTATCAAGAATGATGTTAACCTTGTTGGTTAAGCTGATTTCAGCGGTTAAAACGTAGGAACCGTCTAAAACATGTATTGAGCCGCCGCCTGTGCTTAAAGCAGTTATACAAGCATTAATTAAAGTAGCTGCGTCAGCGTTAGATGTTACCGTGCCATCTTTAGTTATAGCGTAACATGTCGTTGACACTTTATAAACGGTGTATTCAGCGGCAAACTTCGCGTTTGGTGTTCCATGTGTGTGATCGCTTTTTGAAGCAGTTAAAGATGAACCAGCGTTAGATGTTACGC
The DNA here is from genome assembly GCA_041653695.1 of Bathyarchaeia archaeon. Classification (GTDB taxonomy): domain Archaea; phylum Thermoproteota; class Bathyarchaeia; order Bathyarchaeales; family Bathyarchaeaceae; genus Bathyarchaeum. The sequence goes on along the minus strand of JBAZEV010000057.1, from coordinate 3,600 downwards.
CGTAAACTGTTTCCGCGCTTACAGTGTCGCCTAAAGCAACTACACTAGCCATCATAGCGTTAAGTCGCGCCGCCGTTATTCTGTCGCCTGGATTCCAAGTCATGTTTTCAGATTCCCCTGTTAAAGCATAAACTGTAATTATTGACAGTAAAAGAGTCAATACTAAAGAAACCGTTTTTGTCTTCATTTTTAATCACTGTTTCTGTTAAATTCAGCAATTTTGTTTCCCCTTTATAATTGACGGTTTAGACCCGTTTGTATCTCCCATTTTTTCACGAAACACTTGCACGTCTTTTCTTCTTACTTCAAGCTTTAAACGCCGTTTAGTTCTTGTTGAACCCGTAATTCTGGTTCCATGTATCCGAGTCATATTAAACGCATTTCTCCTAAAACAGTAATGTTATTTACTATACAGAAGCCACTAGCAACTGAGTAACCAGCAATAAGAAGTATCACTGCCGCGTACGCTAACGCTGATTCCGTTTTTAAATTAAATTTGGCTGCGAACATGAACGCCGCCAAAACCGTTAATGTTTTAAAAACCATTAATGCCACTATGCCTTCTTGCATAGACATAAAACTAGACAGTAAGTTGGGTCCAAACGCTGCTTCTTTAGCTCCGTTGCTTAACCCGTAAAAGGTTAAACCCGCGTCTATCTTATCGGTTACTATTGCAGAAACCGTTAAAGCAGTTAAGGAAAGATTCATTTTTCTTGAGTCCTTTCTTTTTGCGCTGCGTTAGTCATGGCTAAAAGATGCTCATAACAGGTTAAGGCTTTAACGTATTCGTCGCATAATGGGCCTAGCTCCAGCACCGCGGATTCTGACTGTGTACTTGCCACTTTAGCAATATCACGTTTTAAGTCTTCAAGCAAGAAACGCGCCTGGTTTACTTCAAATTGTGCCATACCAGCACAGTGTACGCCGTCTAAGATTTGCATGGTTTAAACCTCTTTGTTTTTGCGTGTTCAATCATATCAATCATTTCCTCGTTTTCTTTTGTCACCATCATTCACCTTAATAATTTCCTGGGCTTGTTGTTGATTTAATATTCTGGATCACTAACTTGTATTCCCCGCGGGAAATAAACGCTAAAACAAGCCTGTAACTAAAGTACACATAGTTCACTGTTGACCCAACAAGTTTTCCATGTGAAAAAGTGTTTGTGCCATCCCATGATATTTTAGAGTCCTTAATTTTTATCGTGTTAACCTCTGGGAACCCGTCGCTATCTATTTTATCCATGTTAACAACCTGTAGAAAACAGGCTGTAGGCTGCTCAAACGTTACTGTTTCTAAAACGTCTTTTACACTAAAGAACTTATGTGCTTTAACTTTTCCCATTCTAGACATAGACTTTTTATCACTGTTTAGGCATGGGGAAAGAGCTTTAAAAGCTGCCTGTTCTTCTATACGTTTTATTTCTTCTGATAATTCAGCGTCATTCATGGCTTTTTACCTCGTTTAATTTTTGTAGCAGTAATTCCAGAATTTTTTTAGCTAACAATTCAATATTAACCTGTTCTTGCTGTGACTCGTCAACCGTGCTGTTTAATGAAGGCTTAAGGAAGTCGCCGTTTTTTGTGCTTTGTATAAACTCAAGTTTCTCTAGGTCTGTGCTAGTCATGCTGTTTCGCCTCTAACACGGTATTGTTTAATGTTACTTCTTGAAGAATACAGGTATCAAAAAAACTTAATGGATCAGTAAAGTTTATGTCGGGTTGATTCTCGTTAAACGCTAACAACCGAATAGCCATGTTTTGACGTTTAAGATCATGCCGTAATTCAGTCATGCTTGAAGCCTTCTGTGATGTCGTGTTCGGTTACTTACATGCTCTTTTTGTTGTGGTTGATCGTTAACGGCTGATTTCTGGTTTAACCTGTCTTCCATAAAACGCCGTTCAATCTCCATACGGTTTTCCCGTTGAACATTCAAGCTATTTTGAACTAGAAGACGTGCCTTATCTAAATTAAAAGTTCTTTTTGCTTCAATCGCTCTCTTATTGTATTCAATTAAATCTAACGCTTCTTGTGATGCCATGTTTATCTTTTTCTCCGTTTCACCGCTGAATTTTGGGCCTGATTTTTACTGATTAACAATTCCTTAATCCGCTGTGCTTTTTCTATTGCCGCGTCTAATTCAGAAGCCATTAAAGTTCCAGCTCCCTTGTAATATCGGTTAAAAGAGTGTTTAACGTTTCAAGCTTACAGGCTTGTCTTTCCCTAAATCGCTGTTGGCGTAAAACGTTTGTGTTAGACATTTTATTTTATCCCTACCATACTGTTACATAACGCTTATATTTAACCCTACCTATTACATAACACAGTTAACCACGAAAAAGATATGATAAAGATGCAAAACAGCCAAAACGTAACTATAAAAATTATAGCTCCAGACCTTTATCAGTTAAAAGGGTCTGCTAACGCTATCGAGTTTTTAAGCTCTGTTTATATTGAGGGCAGAATATTCGAGAACGACCAAGACGGCGGGACACATTTATTTTTAACGTTTCCGTTAAACTGGTTTTCTAAAAACAAAAATAAAAACAAAATCAAAAATAGAAATAAAAATGCTGTAGAGCCAGCCAGCCATAACCAGCCCATCACAGCAACCACAGTTAACCACTTAACAGAGGTTACTATGTAATGAGCCAAGTTTTAGTTAAAAAAGTTTGCCCTAAATGCCATGAAGATTTAGAATATAATTACGCTTACGGCATAGATGAGTGCGTCAACTGTGGATACACTAACGGGTCCTGTGATTAACCATGACACAAACACCCATAGATTTAGCATGCCTAAACACCATAGAAAAGCATGCTCAAACACCCATAGAAACCCCATCAACAACATTCACAACCCACCGCAAACACAAAAAACACCACAAAAACTATGAACAAAGTATCACTTCAAGCATGCCTTTTTCCATAGATTATTTAACGGTTAGACAAGGCTTATTTAACGGGGAAATGACACATTTAAGTTTTGATTGCCCAAAGAACCTGCGAAACATGCTTAACACGGCAGTTAAGGCTAACGGAACCAGCGTTTGCAAAATACTAACCGAATACGCCGCCGCCTACATAGATGCAACTATGATAAAACAGCATGCTTTAGCTAATACTTTGCTTGAGCCTAAAAGACATGATACTGTGGTTAATGTTGGAATTAATGAGTTAAGTTTTACTCAGAATGTGCAGAATAGACCGCGGCGTTTTGTTGACCGTAATGTTGAGGCTGTGGTTAATGATGAGTTTGAAAGTGAAAGGTGCGGTATTGGGGATTGTGGCGAGTTAGCGGTTGAAACGTTGTTTTATCAGCCTACGCGTAAGGATGTTCCTAAGCAGTATCGTGTTTGTAAGTTGCATTATAGCAGTTTCGTTGGAACAGAAGTGTGGTGTGTTAAGCCTAAAAAGTAATGGAGATGAATTAAAATGTGTGACCAAAATGACCAAAACTACCAAAAACAAAACGTGAATGATAGAAACGTTAGTAGTTCTCAAAGAATCCGTAATGGAGCTGAATATACAGATTTGCTGGTGGTTCCTACTACTAGCCATTTAACCACTGCTACCGTGAACGATAAGGAAAAACTTGTGT
>JBAZEV010000056.1:0-11427 GCA_041653695.1 Bathyarchaeia archaeon | reverse complement strand
ACCCATAAGGAACTCGATTAATGCACCACCAGCAGTGCTGACATACGACATTTTGTCGGTTAGCCCCAACTTTTTGACAGTGGCAACTGTGTGTCCGCCGCCAATAAGCGAGTAGCCCTTAGAGTCTGCAACAGCCTGAAGAACAATCTCTGAGCCCTTCTTGAATTCGGGATTCTCGAAAACGCCAACAGGTCCGCTGACAACAATAGTTTTGGAGTTCAAGATTATCTGAGCAAACTTCTTGGCAGTCTTTGTTCCAATGTCAAGGATGTCATATTTTGTTGGGAGGTCTTTTACGTCGAGTTCTTTTCGTTTACCGTTTACGTCCAGCGCCAAATCGATTGGAACAACAATGGCGCCTGGATACTGTTTCATTAACTCTTTGATTCCAGGAACAAGACCCATCAGTTCCTTCTTTTCCAGAAACGCCGTGTTCTCTTTGCCGATGTCCACACCAGATGCCACCAAGAAAACGTGCCCGATTACGCCACCGGTTAAAATGTGGTCAGCAATACCATGTTTAAGCACATACTTGGAAATGTCCAGCGAATCGTCACCCTTCGCGCCGCCAATAACAAACACGGACGGTTTCTCAGGGTTCTCCAAAACCTTACCCAACGCTTTCAGTTCCCGCTCCATAATCCTGCCAGCGGCACTGGGTAAAACAGCAGCAAAACCAACCATCGAAACGTGAGCTCTGTGAGCAGCAGCAAAAGCGTCGTTAACGAAAAGGTCAGCCAAAGGTGCTAAAGTTTTCACGAACTCGGTTTTGGCGTGTTCCTCAGCTGTTCCCTTGTCCATTTCGTAGGGTATGCCTCGAACGTTACCTAAAACCAGTACTTGTCCGCTTTTCAGGGCTTTGATTGCTGTTTGTGCTTTTGAACCAAAAACGTCATCAACATACTGCACTGGCTTACCCAACGCTTTGCTTAACAGTTCGGCATGTTGCTTCATGTCAATGAAGTCTGCATCTTCTGGTCGTCCTTGGTGAGCCAAGATTACAGTTTTTGCGCCTTTAGAGATTAGCTCTTTAATCGTAGTATCCGCATGGGCACGGATTCTTGTGTCGTCAAGCACCTTTTTGGTGACAGGGTCAACAGGTGAATTAAAGTCTACTCGCAAAAGGACAGTTTTGTTTTTTAGGTCAAAATCGTCTAGGGTTAAGAATTGTGGCATGTTTTCTCCCGTGCTACAGCAAATACAAAGAAGGGGAATTTGAGTTTTGCGCGGTTCCCCAGTTTACTGTGCCATCTTGCAAATCTTTTCGATCATGCGTACCATCTTAACGGAGTAGCCCCACTCGTTGTCGTACCATGCAAAGACTTTAACCAAGTTGCCAATAGCCATTGTTAGCTCTGAATCAATAATCGCGGAATTAGGGTTATGCACCAGATCTGACGAAACCAGTGGCTCTTCGCTGTAAGCCAGTATGCCTTTCAGTTCGCCTTCTGCAGCTTTCTTCAATGCAGCGTTGATTTCTTCAACTGAGGCTTCTTTCTTGAGTATCGCAACCAAGTCAACTATGGACACGTCAGGTAATGGAACACGAAGAGAAACACCGTTCAGTTTCTTGTTAAGCATCGGAAGCGCCAAACCAACAGCAGAAGCAGCACCAGTAGAAGTAGGAATCATGTTAAAGGGTGCAGCTCTTGCTCGGCGTAGGTCGCTGTGTTGCATGTCCAAAAGACGCTGGTCGTTAGTAACTGCGTGAACTGTGGTCATTAGACCTTTGTCAATACCAAAGTTTTCATTCAAAACTTTAGCAACAGGCGCCAAACAGTTAGTCGTACACGAAGCCAACGACATAATAGTGTGTTTCTCGGGGTCGTACAGGTCATCGTTTACGCCATAAACAACAGTAAGGTCAGCGCTTGCAGCGGGACTCATCGGAGCAGAAACAAGAACCTTCTTGGCACCTGCCTCTAAATGCTTAGAGGTAGAAGCACGGTCTCTGAACCGTCCTGTTGATTCAACTGCCACGTAAACATCCATTTCTTTCCAGGGTAATTTAGCGGGGTCAGGTTCCGCCAAAATTTTGAGTTCTTTTCCATCAACAATAAGAGATGACCCCTTGGCTTGTACGTCAAAAGGAAACTTGCCGTGAACTGTATCATTTTTTAGCATATGTGCTAAGGTTTTTGCGTCTGTTAGGTCGTTTACGGCGACAAAATCTATGTCAGCACCTGTTTCAAGGGCTGCACGGTAAAGGAGTCGTCCTATTCTTCCAAATCCATTTATTGCTGCATTAACCATTTTCGGATCACCAAATACTCAGACGCGCCATTAATAACGGGTTTTAAAATATTAACTTTATTGAGGATTTATCTGAAATAGAAATCCAGTTTAATATTGAAAAAAAGGTTCAATAAATAGTCAAAAACCATGTTTTCAAGAATGATATAAACCAAAATATAGAATGAAATTATTTTCCCGCAACCAAAAAAAGCCTGCGGGACGGCATATAAAGTAACGTGTTTAACGTCTTACGGTTTTTACCAACTTTTTGGTGCTGTCAAAGACGTTAACTTCTAGCGGCATTTCGCCGATGGCAAAGTGTGTAGCACAAGCCCAGCAGGGGTCATATGCACGGAATGCCATCTCAACCTTGTTGAGTAAGCCTTGGTTGACTTCACCGTTTTTGATAACAGCTTTGGCAGCATTCTTTATTGACATGCAGATACCAGGAGCATTATGGGTTGTAGCCACAACTAGGTTGACCTTCTTTGCCAGTGCATTCTCATCCAACTGGTAGTGGTGAATCAATGTGCCACGTGCAGCTTCAACGATTCCAACACCTTCACCTGGTTTTCCAGGCTTGTTTCGGATGTTCTTGCAGGTTATTTCGGGGTCTTTGACCAATTCAAGACCGCGTTCAGTGGCATACATCAACTCAATCAAACGTGCCCAGTGAAAAGCCAAAGTAGCGTGAACAGGTTTTCCGCCAAGCGTCTTGTACATCCGCTCATATTCTGCCTGTGCAACGGGTGTCGCCATACCATCAGAAGCGTTAAGCCGTCCAAGAGGACCAACACGGTAAATACCACTTTCTGGTCCAGCGGTTAGACCCTTCCAGCCGACCTCTTTCAGGTAAGGCATTTTAGTGTAAGTCCATGGTTCAACATGCTCTTCGATAACGTCCAAGTATTCGGATGTACCAAACTTTACGAACTCTTTTCCAGTGGGGTCTACAACTCGGACTTTGCCGTCGTAGAAGTTTACTTTGTTGTTTTTGTCAACCGTGCCCATGTAATAGGTTGGCAGGTTGTATGGGTCGCTGGTTATCATTTTTACGTAGTCAGCATTTTTTAGCACAACATCATCAAACAGTTTCAAAGTGAATTTAGCGAATTCGTGGCAACTTTTGAGCATATCCTCAATTTCTTGTCGTCCTTCTTCGGTTAATGCTTTAGCGATACCACCAGGCATAGCAGCACTAACGGGGTGGGTTGGTCGTCCACCTAGGATTCCAGTAATTCTTTGTCCAAAAGCGCGGTGTTTTATGACTTCGCTTGCTATGTCTAAGCCGACTTTTTCGATCACTCCAAGAATGTTACGTTTAGCAGCAGGTGCATCTGGTCCAACTACAAAGTCTGGACCACCCAAGAAGTAGAAATGCAGTATGTGGTCGTAAATGAAGTAGCCACAGTACTCGAGTTCTCTTAGTTTCTTGGCGGTTTCTGTTGGTTCCACATTGAACGCTGCATCTAATGCTTTTGCTCCTGCCATGTGGTGAGCAACCGGGCAGACTCCACATATTCTGGTGGTTATTATGGGGAGGTCTTCGGCGCGTCTTCCTTCGCAGAATTTTTCGAATCCGCGTAGTTCTGGGACTTGGAAGTAAGCGTTTTCGACGTTTCCATCATCGTTAAGGAAAATGGTTATCTTTCCGTGACCTTCCAGCCGAGTGATTGGGTCTATTACTATTTCTTTCATTTCTGCACCTTCCGTTTCAGGATTGAGTTAGCCAACGAATACTTGTAAAATGTTCCAACGGGGTCCACAACCTGTTTCAAAACATCCGAGTTAGCAACAAGAGAAGCCAATGCACTCATCGCGGCTGCTCCTTGATCGTGCACTCGGGGTCCGGGTCCACCGCAACCAGTGCAGGGTATGTTAACTTTTGGACATTGACTGCCGCAACCTGCGCGGGTTGCTTCACCAACACAGATTACTCCTTGATCCAAGAAACAGGTTACACCGTCGTCTTCAATTTCGTAGATACGTTTTATTTCGGTGATTTCTTTGTGTTTCTTTTCCCGTGGACATTCGTCGCACACAGATTTTTCCGGCAAGAAACTTGAGCCCTTAGGTGGCAAGTTGCCGGTTATGAAAGCGTCAAACATGACAAGTATTGAAGTAACAGGTGGCGGACAACCAGAAATTGTGTAGTCAACATCCACGGTTTGAGGCAATGTTTTTACTGTGTCATAGATTTCTGGAAGTTCTAGTTCGCCTTCTTTTACTTTAACACATGTCTGAGGAGTAACCGAGTTAGGGTTCGCCGTTGACTGGGTTTCAAGATAAGCCCGCTCAAAAACTGCGTTTTTGTCCCAAAGATTTGCCAGAGCTTTCACACAGCCATCGTTGGCACATGAACCAAAAGCTACAAGAATCTTTGACTTTGCTCGCAGAAGTTTTGCCATTTTTTCGTTTTCGCTGTTTCTTATTGCGCCATTAAAGAAACATGCGTCTATGCTTTTGTCGGGCATTGCTTCAACGTCTTTGTATTTGACGTCGATTGCAACAGGCCAAAAAACGATGTCCGCGGCTGCAACAACGTCCAAGATTTTTTCGTTAACATCAAGAACTGCAACTTCGCAACCGCCACAACTTGCTGCCCAATAAAAAGCGATTTTAAGTTTTTCCTTTCCCATTAGGAACCACCGATTACAAGAAACCCGATTAATAAGAAGCGGTAAAATAAAGGTTTCTTTTTAGCCAAAAAGTTGGTTACATTACAGGAAAGATGCCGAAAACGGGTATTACAACAAAAATGGGGTTCAACGTAGTTTTTTTAGAACCATTTCTGCAGCTAATACCATTGGTTCCCAAGTTTCAGACAAAGGAGGCGCATAACATGTTTCGGCTTTTGTTAGTTCTTGAATGGTCATACCGTTTTGTATGGCAAAGGATAAGGCGTTTATGCGTTGGGTTACTTCTTCTCCGCCTATGATTTGAGCGCCCACTAGTTTTTTGGTTTCTTTGTTTGCAACCAGTTTGATTCGTATCGGTAACGCTCCGGGGTAGTAGTCCGCCCGCGTTTTTGAGTTAACGGTTCCAGAAACGGTGTTTATTCCAGACCGCGCCGCCATGAATTCGGTTAGCCCTGTTCCGCCGATTTCTGTGTCAAATAACTGTGTAATCCACGAGCCCAATGACCCAGCGAATGTGGAGTATCCGCCAGCGGCGTTTGTTCCTGCTACTTTTGCTTGTTTTACTGCGGTGGTTCCGAGTTGGCTCATTGTTGGTTTGAGGGTAACAAGGTTTACTGTTTCAACGCAGTCACCTGCTGCGTAGACGTCTTTGATGTTGGTTTCCATTTTCAGGTTGGTTTTAATAGCACGTTTTTCGCCTATTTCTACGCCAGCATTTTTTGCCAACTCAACATTTGCGCGTACACCAGTTGCCACCACTACCAAGTCTGCTGGAATTGTTTGACCTGCAACAACCACGCCAGTTACTTTGGTGGTTCCAACAAACTCTTCTACACCGTTTCCAACTAGGATGTTCATGCCTTTTTCTTCAAGGGCAACCTGCACACGGTCGGCTATGTCTTTGTCCAGCAACATAGGTAAAACGTATGGAAGGAACTCAACAACGGTGGTTTTAAGCCCCCGCTCAAGACAAGCAACGGCAACTTCTAAACCGATTAAGCCTGCACCTATGATTACCGCAGATTTTGCTGTTTCGATGGCTTTGTTGATTTTTATGCCATCATCAATTGTTCGGACAACAAATATTCCAGCCTTATCGCTACCCGTTACAGGCGGCAGGAACGGCTCAGCCCCAAGGGTTAAAATTAAACTGCCATATTGGAGGGTTTCTTGGTTTCCGTTTTTCTTTGTTATATCCACAGTTTTTGATTTTGCATCAATTTTTGTTACTGTGGTTTGTGTGAGAAGGTTTAGTTTCATCATTTTGTAGAAGGTTTCAGGGAAAACAACCAAATCATCAAAACTGGAAATGTGCCCACCAAGAACAAACGGGATACCACAACGGGAATACGCGGTTTTGTCTTCTTTAGTGATAAGGGTTATCTCGGCGGTTCGGTCTGTTTTTCGGGCTGCAGAAGCAGCATCTAAACCAGCGGCGTGCGCACCAATAATTACTATTTTTCGAGTCATTACGGGTTCAACTCGGTTGACAAACTAAAGACAAACGATTTTGCATATTAATCTTTTATCTGTGGCAACGCGAGTTAAAAGAACAAAGAAAAAGTTGTTAGTTGCCTTTTGAGAGGTAATATTTACGTGTTTTAGCGTCGGAGTCTATTGCGCCGTCACTGAAGAGTTTCTTCAAGGCGTTGTAAACCTTTTTTTCTGTTACTTCCAGTTGTTCGGCTATTTCAGTCAAGGTTAGTGGTTTCTCTTTTAGTAACGCGGTTATTTGGTTATGGATTTTAGCCATAATTGTTCCCAGCTTATCTCTACTATTATGTGATTGTGTTATTTCTTATAAAATATTTTTTGAAGAAAAATAATGATACAACATTACTCCATTCTAATGCCGTGACAGTTTCCAGTGGAAAACTTCGGTTCTGTTGCTGTTTAGCTTTCTTTTGCGAGTTCTTTGTGCCAGTTTACTGATGCGTCAAAGTTCATGATTGCTTTTAGGTCGTCTTCTAGGTTTGAAGGCGCTATAAGCAGTGCCCATCCTTCGCCGTATGGGTCTTCGTTGAGCAGTTCAGGTTTAGAGTCCAGTTCTTCGTTTACCTGTTCGATTGTACCGGTAATGGGGGCGATTAAATCTGAAACGGCTTTAACAGATTCCAAGGTGCCGAATGGCTCATTTTGTGTGATTGTGTCTCCTGCACCTGGAAGTTCCACGTATACAACGTCGTGCAGTTGTTTTTGTGCAAAATCAGTGATTCCAATTCGAACTTTTTCGCCTTCTACGCGAGCCCACATGTATTCCTTGTGGTAATACAGGTCTTCTGGTACTTCGTAGTCTTCTACTTTGACCATTTTTACACCTTCAGTTGGTTGGTTATTGTGATAACTGTTTGTCTTAAAAAAGTAACGATTGAATCTGAGAAACCTTGTCGGAGCGAAAATAACTTATTTTCAGCAGAATGTATACTATTGGGGGTTTTACTTGTTTTCTGTAATAGAAGAAACAAACGCGTTAGAGTGGAAAGAAAAAATTTTGGAAGCAAAAAAGCTAACAGTAGTTGAGTTCTGGCACCAAGAATGCCCGCACTGCCAAACAGTGGAACAAGTTTTTGGTGAACTCTCTGAAATGTATGGTGAACAGTTGAAGTTTACCAGACTCAACGTTGCCGACAGCCCAGAGAATAAACAGGTAGCAACAAAATATGGTGTAATGGCGACGCCAACGTTTCTGTTTTTCTGTGGAGGAAGACCAGTAAACGGCGTAGTTGGGGCATTACAAAAAAATGACCTATCGCAGGCAATCGAGTTTACCATACAAAAACACAGGGACTGCTCCGCAAAGAGTACTCTGCTGAGCCTGTTTTACATCAGCTAAACAGCACCTGAGTTCAGGTCCAGAAAGATTTGGGAACAACAAAACGGCGAAAAAACGGTTTCCAGTTTCAACGCCTCAGCCAAAAGTACAGCGTCTTCAGACGGAAAAGCGATAGCGTTTACTCCAGCTTTGACTGCAAGAACATCAGTTTTTTTGCGGTGTTCCCGTTTGGGTCTCATGCAACCCAGAACCAGCGGAGTGTTTGGCATAAGCAGTTTTGCAGAAACTAAGGTGCGGGCGATGTCCTCTGGCGGCGAGGGGCCAACGTTGCCCATTGGGGTTCCATGAATTGGCATGAAGGCAATTACGATAACTGCAGAAGGAGAATACTTTGCCACCATTTTCAGTGCCTCAAATTCGCCATTCAGTTCACCGTAATGCAACCCCACAAGAACGTGTGGAACAAATGGGAGTCCACAGTCCCTGAAAGCCCGTAAACTGCGTTCATAGTCTTGGACAGTAACGTCAAGTCGCAAAACTTCGTTGATGGTCTGGTTTGAACCAATCACATCGATTAACGCTGCGTCTACTCCAGCGGTTTTCAACTGTTTGGCAACAGAAAAATCCACGACACCAGTATGCACAAAAACGGTGAAGCCCAACTCATGTTTTATTCGCCCAATAGAATCCACAAAAGCTTCTATCGGAACAGACCCATCTGGAAGGCATCCGCCGCTTATGATGCACCCAACTGCTCCGCCTGTTTTGAGTTTCTTACACAAATCAAAAAGTGCATCTGGGGTCGGGGCTGGAATCATTGTATCTAATACTTTGCCGTTGCAGTGTTGGCATTTTAGTGCACAACTTGAGCCAGTGATTGAGATTGAAGGAAAAACGTTAGGTGACGAACGGTAATGCTTTGTCTTGTACGAAATGAAGCTTGGTGCATAGAACCGAATTTTTTGTGACCTGTTGGGAACTTGACCTGCTTCAATTAACGTAACCAGTTCTTTTTGGGGCATCTGCCACACGGTTTCAGGGTCAAGACGCAACATACATGCCTACTCACAGTGGAGGATTCTAAAAAGTTTTCAATCAAAACGGAGACTAGTTGCTGTTTTTCTTTAGGGGTTCAGGTTTTGTTCGTTTATCAAAAACATGGTGCAACGCCAAAACTGGGTGATGCAACAGCATACGCGGTCCTGAATAACGCATAACTTTGGTTACTGTTTCTTTCATGTCAGGTTTGTAACAGTGTACCAAACATTTGCCACAAGTTGGTTTGTGTTCTTGAAAGGGGCACTTTGATAACCGTAACATGGCATACTCTTGGAGTTCTTGGCATTCTGGGCAGAGTTCGCCACCTGTTTTGTGGTGTTTGCTGCAGTATAGATGTATCATGGCTGTGACAGTTTTTTTCTCTCGCAGTATCCGAGGACCATCAACCATTGTTAAGGCTCCAAAAGACAAGTAATGAAACAGAGCATGAAGAACAAATATGAAGGTTATGTTTTTAGGTGCACACCCTTCAAGTAGTTTAACGATTTGGTAACAAATGGCAGGCAGTTGTTTCCCTGAAGGTGTTCGGGTTTCTTTAGGCTCGGCAATAGTGTTGGGTTTAACAAAGGGCAGAGTTGACACTAAACCCACAACTGCGTATTTGTTAATGTGCCAAGACAGCAAATGTTCTGCAAACTGTGGTTTTTGTCCCCAAGCCAGAACAAGTAAAGGCAGAGCAGACATGCTTTCACGGGTTACTTGGCCAGTGTTTCCAGTAAACAAGGTGGTTAACGGAATACGGGCAAGCGTAGAAGATGGAACAGTAAAGCGGGTTTGTATCCAATCGTTGAATTACCCGCAAGCCTTCGGGGACATCTTGAAGCTGGTTAAAGAAATCAGGTCTGAGGTTGATGTTCCGGTTTCGGTTTCATCTAAACCGTTAACTGTTGAGGAAATGAGAAAATGGGCAAACACAGGAGTAAGCAGGGTAAGCATTGCGTTGGATGCGGCAACACAGCAAATCTTTGATAACATTAAGGGCGAAAAAGTTGGTGGACCTTACAGTTGGGATAACCACCGTGAAGCGTTAAAGCAAGCTGTTAATGTGTTTGGAGAAGGTCATGTGAGCACGCATCTTATTGTGGGTTTAGGTGAAACAGAAAAAGAGTTTTGTGAAACTGTTCAATGGTGCGTTGAATCAGGTGTATATCCTGGATTGTTTGCTTTTACGCCGATTCGGGGAACTGTTCTCGAAAACTCTGCGCAACCACTGTTAGGTCATTACCGCAGGGTTCAGGTTGCTCATTATTTGATTACACGCAAAGAAACGTGTATAGAAAACATGGATTTCAACAATAATGGGTGCATCATAAATTTTGGAGTGCCAAATGATGTCGTGCATAAAACCGTTGACAGCGGTGAACCTTTTGTTACTTCAGGTTGCCCGAACTGCAACAGACCATACTACAACGAAAAACCCGGAAGTGTACTGTTTAATTATCCAAGAAAACTGTTTCCAGAAGAAGTAAAAGAAATAAAAAAGATGTTAGGGTTTTAGACCCAAACTCTTTTTGGTTTTCTCATCAACAGAACAAAAACTGTTACGGCTGCAACAGCGGTGGTTACAACAAAGACATACATCAGATTTCTGGTGGAGCCAACTTCTTCGGTGAGGTCTGTTTCTAGTTGGGTGTATGTTGTCTCTAGTTCGGTGTAGTTTTGGACAAACGACTGGTAAGTAGCATTCAGGTTGTCATATTCAACTTGAAGGTTATCTAATGCAACATTTTTGATGAATGTCAAAGCAAAACCTGAAGACGGAATATTCAATGCAACGCCATCCATCGTCCATGAACATGTTATGACACCATAAGTTAATCCCGGAGAGATATCATTTGGGATTGAAACGTTATAGTTTACAACGTAAGAGGGCAAGGCAGAGTTGCTCAGATGCTGGATTTGCGCAAGGTAAACTTTGTCTGTTGCGTTCACCATACCATAGAGTTCCACTGTTAGGTAGTTAATGTAAATGTGTTCGGCTGCATCTGTTTTCACGGTGACTGTTATGTTGTCCCCAGGAAGGGCTTCAATTGGGGCAATAATGTTTACACGTAAACCACCATATTCTAGGCGGTAAACATTCTGTGTGTTGGGGGCTGCTTTAGTTACCCCTGAAAATGCCAAAGACATTGCCAAGACACATAAAGCGAGTACATACATTTTTCGTATTTTCACTGTTTTTTACCTCTCAAAATCGCTGTTCACTGTTTTTTCGGGTAGAGAAATATTTAACGGTTGTTATGTGCTTCAGATATAGCTGCCTAGTTATGTACTAGAAAAACAAGCAATGTGTATTAAAATAACGTAATATAGAATTTATTGTATTGAACGAACAAACATTAGGTACATATAGACAAAATAAACCAACGCAAAAACAGTCAGAAACAGCTCAAACGACAAAATGGTCTGGTTTTGTTCAGTTGCCTTGAAAAACCCTGTTTGATAAATATCCCAAAACACAAGTGCTTGCAGAAAAATTGCGCCGCTTACACAACTTAGACCGAAACTGTGAAACAGGAACCGTAAACGCAGTGGTGCTTTAAACATCGTCCTTCGAAAAAAACACTTACTGTTACACCTTATGTTACTTATGAAAAACAAATAATGATTATAAAAAAGGATTTGAACTACCTATTTCTAGGCAGCCAATCCAAGGGTTTTTTTAGTCTATCTCCAACGCAGGACTTTTCTTCCGTAGAATATCTCAGGCAATAGCAGCAG
>JBAZEV010000055.1:6409-11664 GCA_041653695.1 Bathyarchaeia archaeon | reverse complement strand
AGAATCTGGTCCATGCCTCAGGTAGCTGAACCTTTCCCATCTTACCTGCTGGTGGTGCTGGGCGTTGCAGTGGCGGCGATTGTGGTCGTAGCTGTTTTGTTGATAAAACATAGAAAAAAGTAACAAAAATGTGGGCTCAGTCCCACATACCCTTTGTTTATCCTAGGCTTTGCCTGAGTTTGGCGGCTTCTTCTAGGTAGTCTTTGGCGTCTTGGTCGTTGTGTTCTATGTATGAGATAAGAAAGTTGCTTACGGTGTTCTCATATTTTCTGTGGGTAAGATTCCTTGCCCCAAACTTGACACCCAGACCCTCCTGAGCAACCTTAATGTCCGACATCAACTTCGTAAGGGCAGACTGCAAACTTTCCTCTTTCATATTTGCCCTTTTTGCAACTTCTTTGTACATCGCCATCAACATATTCAGGTTCTGCCAAGACAAAAACCCTGAAACAGAATTCAGGTCAGATTTCAGGTTCAGGTAATACTTGTTCAGAACCGCTGTTTCTTCTTTGGTTAAGTCGTTTAATGCCGCTAAACCAATGAACTCTGGCGGTAACCCCAAGGAGTACAATGCGGCGGCAAATGTAATTGCCCGTGGTAATGCTATTCCTTCTACGCTTCGGCTGTATCCAAAAAGTCCGATGTGCAGTTTTCTTGCTCTGCGTTTTGGCACATACGAAACAACACTGCTGACCAGCGGCGCTAAATCCTCGACAACTGATTGATACTTCAGCTTGAATTTTTCAAGGATGGCTAGCAGTATCTTCTCTTCTGTGGGGTCAATCACGGTTATTTCACCGTTTGGAAGTTTCTTGTTTAGAACGTTCACGACATGCTTTACTTGTTCAACTGGAAAATCGTATTTTAAACCTGACTGCACGGTTGCGGTGTAGATTCCCTTGTATTCGTTAAGGAAATTGTCCAAGTTGTTTGGCGAAAGGTGCCCCCTGAACGGCATGGAACCAGTTCCCAGAATCGGGTAAACTGGAATGCCTTTACGGTTCTCCATGTTCTTGAGTTTAGATAACGCAATCTTGGTAAGCAACGTTGCACACACAAGACCATAATTCAACGCAGGGTCAGACCGTGCAATGAAAACCCGCACATAACTGGGTTTAACGGCGTCAAGGTATGGTTCGACTATTTTGTCTATTTTCAGTAGGCTGTTCATGTCTTCGATTAAGGGGATTAATTCAATACTGCTTGGTTTGACTGAGCCAACCCAGTCCTTGACTTTCATCGAGTCTGTTAGGTTTATGTCTTCTACTCCCACGATTGCCTTCTTGTAGTAATTATATATGCAAAGAAGCTCTGAGCAATCAGTTGTGAACGGCAGTATAACCTCAAAAATGGGTGTTACACCATTCTTGTAAACCATCGACGCCACATCATAACTCATTGCGATGTTTTGAAGCGTTTCTACCACAATTTTTCGTTCAGCAACCTCAACCTTCGGGTTAGGTATACGATACGTCAGGTAAACGTCTTGTCCAATCACGTTTTCTTTAAAATAATCCGCATGATTGGTCAACAGTTTTCGGATAACGCGGATGTCTGTGTCTTTGCCTTCGCTGTCCCACATAACCTCTTGGCAGCCTAGGTCGTTGTACGCAAAATATGCTTCGTAGACTTCGGCATCGCCTTCTATCACTTTTTCTTTGTTCCAAACTGGAACACCGGCGTTGTCAGGGTGCTGAGTAGACATTGTATGTGGTATTTTTCGCATAATATTTCCCCGTATAGCGGTTATGTTTAGATGTTAAAAGGCGTATCTATTTTTTTGGGAACTAAAAAAAAGTTGGGAACCAGAAAAATCTGGTTACCCTGTTTCTTGGGTGTTATGCTCTGGGCATCAAAACTTTGTCGATAACGTGAATCACACCGTTTGAGCATTGGATATCTTTTTGGATGACTCGGGCATCCCCGATCATGACTCCTTTTGAAGAATCGATTGAAACATCTTGACCCATTATAGTTCTTGCAGAATGAAGCTTAGATACATCCGTGGAAGAAATCCTTCCACTCACCACATGATACGTCAAAACAGAACGTAGCCGTTTTCTGTCACCAAGTAAATCTTGTATTTGCTTTGAGGGTAGCTTCGCAAAAGCAGCATCATTCGGAGCAAAAACAGTAAACGGTCCATTACCACTTAAAGTAGTAACAAGACCAGCCGCTTTGACTGCATTAACTAACGTTTTAAAAGAACCAGCGTCCATAGCAGTTTCTACAATATTCTTCATTATCTCACCTCCCCTGATTAATGAAAAAAGCAGATTGTACATTAACTTGGCTTCAAATATGTTTTTCGACCAAAAAATTTGGTGAATATTCTGGGTTTTAATTTGTATACTCTGGGAAGAAGTGCACTTTAACCGTCCAGCAGTTGACAAGAAACTGGCGCATATTCAAACGCCCCCTGTTTCTTTCTTCTGAAGATAGAAAGTATGCTATTTTCACCAAAACTTTGTCGTTGATGTAGTGTCCAATTTTTTGGATTTTGTTGGGGAAGAAGTTGGCGATGTAATGTATGAACTCGTGAACCAAGACCATGCTTTTGAACCATGATGTGAAATCGTCTGCAACGCCAATAATTCCGCGGTACTCAAAGCCTGCTGCGCCGATGTCTTTGCTTTTGCTGTGAACTATGACCGGTGGAAAGAATACCACTGTGTTGTTGACCTTGATTTTCATTGGTTCTCCCCGCTTTTTTGGCTGAAGGAAAACCACAAGAAATACAGGTTCTTATTAACATTACGAAAAAAGGGTTCACTAATACACATTTATATGTGTAAGTATTGTTGTATCCCTGAAACAGTTTAAACAGCCAAAACACTCAAAACTGAGTTACAAACTGTTTTTTCTGATGTTGAGATACTCTTTTTATTTAGATTGCATTAATTGAATGAAACCACTGGAGAACAGTAAACGATGAACGTTGGAATAGTCGGCTGCGGATTCATCTCTGCAATACACGTCCACGCATGGAGAGACATGGGACTAAAAGTAACCGCAGCATGCGACTTGAACGAAGAACTCGCCAAAAAATTCACAAAAGACCTGAACATCCCCTCATGTTACACTAACTTTTCAGAAATGCTCAAAAACGAAGACCTATACGCAATCTCCGTTTGTGTTCCACCAAAATTTCACACAAACGTAGCCATCGAAGCACTCCAAGCAGGATGCAACATCGTTGTGGAAAAACCGTTCACAGTAACCACACAAGAAGCCGAAAAACTCATTGAGGCTCTCAAAAAATCGTCCGGCAAAATGACTATAATTCACAGCCAACTCTTCGAACACTCCATATACAGTGCCATGAAAAAAGTCAAAGCAGGCGAAATCGGGCAGGTTATCGGCATGGAAATAACCGTTTTGCATAGCCCAGACGAAATCATGGCAGGAAACAAAGACCATTGGTGCCACAAACTACCCGGCGGCAGATTCGGAGAAAACCTGCCACACCCAGTATATCTTCTGCAAGCTTTTCTGGGTGACCTAAAAATTAAATCCGTCCTAACTGATAAGCTGGGACCAAACCAGTGGATGCCCATCGACGAGTTACGGGTAATCGTTGAAGGCGAACAAAACAGGTTCGGAACAATACACATCAGCTTCAACGCACCCGGACACGACCGAACCGTTGTACAAGCAAGCATCTACGGCACAGGCGGAATAATACACGCTGACATCTACCCCGTAAGCACCTTGTTTGTTTCAAAACCTGGACGTGGAATACTGCACTTTGGTAACGTATCCCAACAAGCCAAAATATGGGGCGCATACATCAAAAACATCATAACCAAACGAAAAGGTCCACGATACTACAGCATCTCACATGCACGTATAATCAAAGCATTTGTGGAAAGCCTGCAAGGTAACGGAGAGCCACTGGTAACACCTGAAGAAGGGTACAAAAACATTAAAGTTGTTGCAGAAATCTGCAAAATAATCGACGAAAAGAATGCATCCGGTTAGTAGCTGATTTGGTGAACTATTAAGAGCTTCTGTTTTATGCGATATTTTTTAATATCGTATTTGTGTTTTTGTTGGATTATCCGATATTCTTTAATATTTGATAGAGTTCTATTTTGTGCTGGGACGAACAGTGCTAATGATTGACCCAAGACTCTACAAAAGAATACTTCAGAAAAAGAAACAGTTAGATTCACTGCGTCCCCTTCCACCAGCGTTAGTTAAGAAGTTGAAGGAACAACTATACGTTAACTACACATACAACTCCAACGCAATCGAAGGAAACACGTTGACCCTTAATGAAACACGGCTAATAATTCAAGAAGGAATAACGGTCGGCGGAAAAACAGTAGCTGAAGTTTTAGAAGCAAAAAACCACCCTGAATCAATTATGTTCATAGAAAAACTGGTTGAATCAGAAACCGAACTAGATGAACAAGCAATATTAACGCTTCATGGATTGCTGATGTCAAAAATTGTTCTGGACGCTGGACTTTACCGAACAACTGGTGTTGTAATAACTGGAGCCACATTCAGACCGCCACCAAGCTCAGAAATCAGGGCACGCATCAGTGAACTGTTAACTTGGCTTAAAAAAAACCCCGATGAGTACTCTCCCATAGAGTTAGCGGCAGTTTTTCATCACCGTTTTGTCCAGATACATCCATTCGTGGATGGAAACGGTAGAACAGCACGACTGTTAATGAATGCAATACTGATGAAAAACGGGTACCCATTCATCTCTGTTATTCCACAGCAAGACCGCAAAAAATACATAAACTCGTTAGTTGAAGCAGACCTAAAAAACCTACCACCATTAGTTAACTTCATCGCAAGATGTGCAGAACATTCACTGGACATGTATCTTGATGCAGTCGAGGAACCACAAGTTCTTGCACTCAGTGAAGCTAGCAAAATAACGTCTTACTCACAAGAATACCTGAGTCTTCTTGCCCGAAAAGGGGCACTGGGCGCATACAAACAAGGCAGAAACTGGGTTGTAACAAAAACAGAACTAGAACGGTACCTGCGTTCCGTAAAAAAACTTGATGAAAACACTCAAGAATAAAAAAGAAAACTTGTAACGTAAACCTTTTGGGTCTACGCCAAGTTATTTAAAAGAATCCAGTATTTTTCAGACACCTAACTTCTAGTTCTTGTTAAAGTGTCCGAATCTTTTTGGCTATTTCGTCGCCGATTTCGTTGGTTTTGGCGTTTCCTCCAAGGTCGCGTGTGAGTACTTTTGCTTCAGTGAAAACCATGTCTACTGCTTGGTC
>JBAZEV010000055.1:0-6399 GCA_041653695.1 Bathyarchaeia archaeon | reverse complement strand
GTTGTTGTCGTTATGTTGTTGTGCCAACCAGTCAAGAAGCATCTTAGCAGAGAGGATAGTTGCGATTGGGTTTGCGACGTTTTGTTTGTAATATTTTGGTGCGCTTCCATGGATTGGCCTGAACATTCCGTATCGGTCGCCGATTTCTGCGCTGGGTGCTACACCTAATCCGCCTTGGAATGTGGATGTTAAGTCTGAGATTACGTCTCCGAACATGTTTGTTGTAACAATCACGTTATAAAATTCTGGGCGCCTGATAATCCACTGAGCCCACGCATCGATAAGTGCGGCATCTTTTTCGATTTCCGGGTAAGCTTTACCTACTTCGTCGAAGACTTCCCTGAACAGTGCACAGCTTTTAAGAACCGTGCTTTTGTCCACACAGGTTACACGTTTCTTTCCGTCTGCGGGTGCGCCTGTTAGCTTGTTTTTGCACATTTCAAACGCATATTTTATGATACGCTCAGACCCTTTTCGTGTAACAATTTTTACGTCAATGCCAACCTCGTTTATTTCTGAACGCTCAAGCATTCCACGAATCGGAGTGTAGAGGTCTTCTGTGCCTTCCCTTACCACAACAAGGTCGATGTCGCCGGGTTGTTTTCCAGCTAAGGGGCAGGGTACGTTTGGTCGGATTTTGACTGGTCTAACGTTGGCGTATAGGTCCAGTTTTTGTCTGAGAATCCTGTGAACATAAACGATGTGTTCTAGGCCTGCTACTCCTGGCATTCCAACTGCGCCAAACAGGATGGCGTCAGATTCTTTACATGCAGGATAAGCCTCGTCAGGCCAAGGTTTTCCAGTTTTTTGGTAGTACTCAAAACCGCATTCATAGTCTGTGAACTCTAAGTTAAGACCATTCACGGTCTCTTGTGCGGCTTGCATTGCTTTGACTGCTTCTGCAATTACTTCTTTGCTTATGCCGTCTCCTAGTAAAACAGTAATATCATATTTTTTGGCCATCTAATTTCATCTCTCGTGTATTTTCGGTTGTAACGGTTGTATATATGCTAAACGATTATTTCAAAAAGCTGCCTGTTAACTTGTCGGTTCTAGGATTTAACAAAAAAATAAGGCAGTTTTTCTATCTACTTTGAAGTCTTGGGCATTTCCCGTATGTAACGAAAAGAAATAAACCCAAGCACAGCTGCGATAACCGCTAACACTAATGTTACAACCATCAATATGTTCAAAAGCAAAATGTTTGAGGCTAATTCCTCTTTTGTGGCGTTTAATTCATCTTGTGTTATGGCGTTTTGGTCAAGTGCATTCAATTTTGCTTCCAGTTCCTCTACCTTTGAACTCATGTCTTGTAGGTCTGTTGCTGTGGCTGATGTGGCGTTAAGTGCGACGACTTTGTACTGTAGTTCGGCAACTGCATAGTTTATTGAATCTATAACTGCGTTCAAAACAGCGACGTCTGCTGTGGTTGCAGTTGTTAAGCTAAGCGACTGCATCATATCTTGCAGGTTGCTTGTTGCGGTGTTTAATGTGTTTATGGCTGAAGTAAGGGCAGTCATGTTTGATCCTATGTTGTCCAACCTGTTGTTCACTGCTTCTACGGCGTTGATAACGTCCTCAAGAGTAGGCTCAGCCTGAGCCAATACAGCAGATGGTACTGTGACTACTGAAACCATCAAAACAGACAAGAACACAACAATACTTTTAGAAACCATTTTGCTGCCCATTTTCTGTTCCCTCTTACTTTACCCTCTGGTTGAATCTGATGTTAATCAATATGTTATTGTAGCGTTCAAAACATTTGTGTATAAACTCGTTCAGTAGTTACACCGCTGCTTTTTGTTGTTCAGTTCTTCTTTGTTGTAAAAGTTTTTTCGCCAACTTTTTTCCATGCTCAGAATATATCAAGTCAACGATTTCGTTCCAGTCAAAGTTTGGTTTTGCGTTATAGTGTGGGTACTCTTCAGGTGAAAACATGACAATTTTGTCTGAGTCAAACAAAATCCGAAACGCAACCGACGGGTTATCAGGGTGGTCGTGGTGTGTGCGCACGATTTCGCAGACTTTTTCTATGAATTCTTTGTTGTATCCAAGTTTTTGCAGAATAAACGATGCTATCTGTGGGCCGTCTTTGTACTGTTTTTCGATGGTGCTTCCGCCGATGTCATGCATGATTATGGAACAAAAAACCAGGTCTTCAATTTCTTTTGGGATTTCAAAGTTTTTGGTGGCTATCTCAAAGACTCTTCGTGTGTGGGGCATTCCAAAATCGTTTTTCTTCAGGTGTGGTTCGGCTAGTTGGAGCACGGTTTCGTAGTTCATGGGGGGTCACTAAAAAATAATGGTTCAGAACAGAATATATCCTATCCTGTTTTCAAAGCTTACACTTTTAAAATAAACCATCTGTGGCTGTTATTTTTTGGTGTAAACCTTTACTCCATACGATTTCAATGCTTGGACTACGCTGGAACTGCTTAATGTTCTGAGTATCACATACCCGATTCCTGACATGACAATTATGGTGCTAATCGTTACACTTGTAATCATGGCAACCGCTGCTGGTAACTGTACTCCGAAGATGTCTGCTTCAAATCCAAAGAATAACCAAAGGTAACCGCCTACAATAACTCCAATCGGCAAAGCGCCAACTGTGCACGCTAATAGCTGACGTTTTCTTAACAGGAACACGATAATTGCTGCAACCAAATTAGCTGCTGTTCCAAAGATTACGTCTTGTGGTCTTAACCAGAAGTACGCGTTTCCCAAAAAACACCCAACAGTAACTCCAGTGATTGCTGGCAAGCCAAATAAAGCGGCTAATGGAATCAGGCAATCTGCAACCCGTAATTGTACAGGTTCAAAAGATATTGGAGCTAAAAAGATGATTAAAACAGCGTACAAGCTGGTAAATACTATTGTTAAACTAATTTCACTTGTTTTCATTGTATATTTTTACCTCCCCACTCCGGGATTTTTATTGCGGAACGGGTGGGAGGCACCACCTACCCGCGACTGAAATCGATTACACAAATTGCTTAAAAACTTTTACATTAACAGATATTGTTAACTTAAAAGACATGGCTAAAATCTTGGTTTGAATTTTTGTCGTGTTGTAGGACTATTTGTCAAAAACTTGCTTCCGTGGATTATCAGGGGTAGTTTCATTTGGAATACTTTTAGTGGTGACACCTAAAACAACATACGCTTTTTTGCTGTCTTTCAATTGCTTTTTAATGCTTGAGACCGTGGCGGTGATTTGTTCCTTTACGCCCTGTGAAACCCATTCCTTTTCATAATCTTCAGTCGTTTCATAATCAATTATCTTATAAATCCTTTTGCAGGCCACGCTGCTCTTTTAACATAAACTTTGTCATCTGTTTTTGATTTAACAAAAATGATGCCAATTGAATCATAGTCCCACAAAGATTAGCCATCCGTGTTTCATTGTTATTAAATACTTTTAAATATTATTTGTTATCATGTGATTTTGAGTATTCACAATATTGAACCTTAGCTGCCAAATTATTTTGAGTGCCTTTTGGGCTTTCACGTGAATCTTCTCAAGGCACTTCTTCAGGCATTACTGTTTTAGTTGTTGTTTTCCTGTTTTTTGTGAAGTATATCAAAACGACAGTCCCAACTCCAAGTAGTATGATAATTATTGCAGTAAACACCATAAAAAGTTCTGATTGCTGATTTACACTAAAGTAGAGTAATTCAGACGCTCCCGTGTTTCCTGCTGTATCATTCGCATAGACTACTATGCTGTGCATCCCATCAGATAATTTTGTTAGATGCGTTTCTCCAGTAATTGAAACATTTTCTTGTCCATCCAAACAATATTTCAGACTGGAAGCAGAGCCATCCTCAGTGAAAACCAACGGAACTGTATTTGTGTTGTAAGTTTTGTTTTCAGGCGACAGAATTGAAAGGTTTGGTAATGTAGAGTCTACTGAAAAGTAGATTGTCTCAGAGGTTGCATTGTTTCCTGACAAATCACATGCATATGCGGTGATTTTGTGTGTGCCCTCGGACAGTTCAGTTAGGGTTTGGTGTTCGCCTAGAGAAACCAGAGGTTGGTTGTCTAGACGGTATTTGATCCATGAAAGTACTTCGTTAGCGGTTAACTTTAATGAAATACTGTTTGTGGTGTAGGTCACATTTTTTGGAGCAAAAATAGATACTGACGGAGGTTCATCATCAAGTGTCCCGTATCCGATTGGTGTGTATTGGTAAGTATAATCTGTTTGAAACCCCCCAAAGTCGGGATAATTTGGACCTGTTTTGCCTCCAAGTGTGTAGATCTTATCGTTTACTGCAACAGCGACAAAGCCTTGAAGACCCGTTGGCATGGATTCTGCAAGGCTCCAAGAATCATTTTCTGGGTTATATACCCGATTGTAATCATATACGGAAGGACCACCCGAGTATCCACCCATCACATAGATTCTTTCAGGAGCTAAAACACCTGAAGTAACAGCTGCACTAGCGCCCCAGTTGGGGCAATAAGGGCAGGGTGAAGCTGTGCTCCATGTGTCAGTTTTGGTATCATAGACTTGGGTTCCCGTTTCATCTATTATGTAAATTTTCTCATCTAATAACGCAGATGCATGATCTACAACACCGTTTGGGCTGGGGTTTTTTGTCGTCCATTTATGACGAACGGGGTCAAATACTTCAATATCCTTTACTCCACTATACCCTATTCCAGGAGGTGTACTTGGCACCTGCCCCCCGATTATATAGAATTTTCCGTTCACTACATGAGCAACCGAATTATATCTTTCAGTTGACATTGTACCTTTTCTTGACCAAGAACCTGTGGGAGGATCATAGACTTGAATTTGCCCACCGCCAAAGGCCCAAATTTTTCCTTCGTATCCTACAATAGCTGGACTATTTTCATAGGTGGGTGGGGGAGTATGTTCTGTCCATCTATTTTGTGCGGGGTCATATTCATAGTTAAATACCTGAGTATCAGTCAGGGGGGAGAAGCGTATAACAAATATTTTTCCGTCCACAACAGCGCCTTTTATGCCAACAGAATCTGGCTTGGGCATTGATCTTTTTGTCTGCCAAGAATCTTCAACTGCCCTAACGGTCTCAACTTTTGGAAGAGTAACCATTAGAAAACAGAGAACCAGTAACAGAACTAAAGTTGGCTTTCTATCCCCCACTCTAGGCACCAATAGAGTATTAGACATCTGAAGTGAAAAGGTTTTTTGTCAAGAAGCATTGACCAAAAATAATCTACTGCTAAAGAATTATTCGAGAAAATAGAAAAATTTGAATTTACGGATTATAATGAAAAACCTTACGAACCCCCCAAGATTTTTACAATGAATGTTGTTTCTAGTAATTGCTTCTTGATTAGTCCTTTTTGTATTATTCTATAATTATTAGTAACTTGTGAAAAACTAAAAGAATATCTTTGGATTTAGGAATAATCTGCTGGTTAGCTGTAACCTAGCTGCTGCTGGTGGAGGTTCTATTATTTACGCTAAGCCTTCTGATAATACTGTTGATGTAGTTAAGGGATTTCTTGAACGCTACCAAGATTATACCAAAGACTCGAACGTAAATGATTTTATCGATATGTTAGCAAATATAGATTCTAATACTGATCAGACCAAAACATCTGGCAATCTTAAACTAACTGTTACAACAAGCCCTGAACGCGATGTTGTAGATTTCAACTGGAAATATTCAATTAACGGTGTTGATTACAATGCTATTGAAATCCTCATTTCTGATCGTTCTGTTTGTTTTTCTGACACTAGAAACTTGTTTACGATAGGAGATACTACTGTTAATGTTACCCGAGATGAGGCCATTGATATTGCAACACAATATATTACCACGTACTCTTACACTGTAACTAACCGCTCCGTAGATGGCACTCCCATAAAAGTTGAAATAAATGATTTTAAATTAAGAGAAAATGCAGTACTTAAAGCTGAACTAAGCAATACTATTAGAGAATCTAATATTCTATCTCCATGCTGGATTGTCGAGTTGGGTCTTGACGGTGCTTATCCTGGCTTTATTTATGGGCTTTCGGTTAGTTTGTGGGCTAATACAGGAGAAATCATTAGGTGCATACAATTAGGTGTAGGTGGATTCTCAACTGAACTGCCATCAGAGTCTTCAACAACAACTGTACTGAACACAAATGTAATAGTGTCCATAACGGCAATCATTATGAGCATAGCTGTAATCTCTGCGTTTTTCAAAAAAAGACGCAAATAACTTTTCCCTCCCTCCTTTTTTGCAGGTCTTTTCAGGGTATACCACAAGCCATACACTAGCATTTTAGATTAGACTTTTCCATTTGTTTTTTCCTTCTATCTTTATTTCATATGCTTCTGTTGGTGTTTTTCCGTTTAGTCCCTCATGTTCTAGCAGGCTCCCAAAAACTTAAAGCAAATCCGCATGTCC
>JBAZEV010000054.1:1510-11835 GCA_041653695.1 Bathyarchaeia archaeon | reverse complement strand
AATTCCGTACTGCTTCTTTTCCGTGTAACTCATGCTTTTTCGTATATCATGGAAAGCTGTGCGTATCCGCATTTTAGTAGTGTCAGCCTCAAAAGGACTCATCCAAATGGTAGGCCACACCTTGTTTAAGTAACCTAAAACGGCAATAGCCCAAGGTCTATCGCCTACTCTTTCAGCATCAACCTGTGCAACACTAGACATGAAGCCCCCGTTTGGCGCTGGCACATCGACAATCCTGTTCACTTTGACAGTGTACTTATAATGTGCAAGCCCCTCAAGTTCCTTAATAATTTCCTGCGGGTCAATCATGTCTATGTCTATGCCTTTGCTTTGTCTTCCCTCAAGGTCGGCGGCTGATTCCTGATTACGGGTGTAAACCATCGTGTTAGCTAAAGCATCCTGAGAACTTGTGTCTTCTTCATTTGGCTTGTTACGCCGTATTAGATTAAGCAACCCCATACTTAACTGCCTCTTTCTTCTTCTCGAATTTCCAGTTTACCGCCTGTATCCTTTACACTTGCCTTAAAAATCAGAACTGCACAAGCAATGTCTAAAGCTACACAAGCCCATGCAAACCCGAACCATAATAATCCTAAAGAACCCAAGGCTGCATCAGTGGCTATTGCAGGCCAATACATGGCCATGACAAACCAGACTGCAATGCTGATTAGGAAGTACACGAAGCCAAGGGCAGGCGAGTTTTTTTTGGTTAAAGCTTCTTTTAACTCGTTGAAGCCTAGCATAGTGAAAACGAAGCCTATCATAAATGTTAAAGTGAACATTACAATGGTTATGGAATCCATTAACTGTTTTCTCCTTCGTTAAAGTTTTGTATTGGTAAATCCTGTTTTTGTTTGGCTTCTCTGTCGCGTTGGCGTTGTTCACGTTTTCTGTCTTTCCAGTAATTGCGGATTGTAATTGGGTGTTTTGGTTCAGCGTGTGTCATTGACTTTTTCAATAAAATACTATACTGATGTTATATTTATAAAACTTTCCGTAAAAACTTGTAAAAAACACAAAAATAAAAAAAGGGAGATTTAAGCTTGTTTTCAGTTTTAGACTAACCACGCATCTTAAAGTAAGCGAAGATTCCCATTACGGCCCCGATTATAGCTGTTGCCGCAAGGACATAAAGTACAATCGTTAGCAGGTTTAGTGCGCCGTATCCTGTGCTTGAGACTGAGGCGATGGTTTCGTTTGCTGCTTCTGATAAGCCGCTGATGTTTGCGATGGCTGTGCCAAACATTGACAGGATAACAGTTGTCACCATAATCATTATGACGGCAACTGCTACAACCACGATGGCGATAAGGACTTGTGAGAAGCCTTTGTTTCCGTTAGCCAGTTCTTTTCCAAATTTTGTTATTGGATTCAATTTTTTTCACGTTAATTAAAAGTCAATGTTTGGAGTATATAAATGGAACGTGCAGAACTCGGAAAAGTTATTAAAATTACAAAAAAATGAATGTTTTTTTGCATAAATTATGTTTATGTCCTTGACATTAAGTATAATTGACAGTTTTAACTTAAACTTCTCTCTTCCCTATAACAGCGTTAAATAAAAATTGAAACAAGCAAACCCACAAACATAAATGGCAAAAACCTGACCTTACGCCTCATAAAAGGCACACTCGACCTCTTCAACAATCCATAAGCAACCGCGCAAGCACAACTAACAAACAACACTACAAACGGCAAAGGCAAAGGAAACAGTGAACCCCACAACGGCATCAAAGGAGCAGAAACACCTATCAACATAAACGCCTTCGCATCCGCGCCGCCCCAACCGTGAAAAACAAAAAATATGCAAGCCACAATAACCGACACAACAATGCTAACAACACTAAGCAGAATCAAAGGCGAAAGATAAAATAGCTCCAACACTGTCAAAGCCAACCCGAAAGGAGCATACCGCCACAGCTTATTTGAAACAGAACCGCAAGTGAATGTTTCCCCGGTATTTTCATCTACAGCAGTCACGGTTTTAGTAAGGTCCTGATATGCGGCCACAGCCAAAATTAGCATTAAAGGAACAAACCTTGCAACCTCAAGAACAAGCAAAAGAGACATGCCGCTTCACCGTTTCCTGCCATTCTTATGAGCATCATTAAACCGTTTAGCTGCATCGTCAATTTCCTGCAAAACATCAACCAGTTTGTTCTCAAGCGGCAAATACGTTTCAGGCGCTTTAGCCCTAAACTTTTTCACCTGATAATACTTAGTATCCACTTGGCCACTCCACCAGGGAGCATCAGTTAACAATATAGGAATCTTTTGACGCACACGCGGTCGATTAACCATTTACCTTATGACCCTCCAAACTATAAAGCTGGTTCCCAATATGACGAATGCTGAAACTATAGCGGCAGCCCAAGGAGGTACAAGCAGCCAAACTAAACCGCCAACGCCGCCAAACAAGACAAAAAAGAAAGCTACTGTTCCAAAGTGTCCATAGCGGAAGTAGAGTACGCCTGCAAACAAAATAAGCAGCAGTACATAAAATGCTTCGCCTATAACGTCAACGTAAGCGCCAATTTCGAAGCCTACGTAGTCGCCGCTTGTAAGTCGCCAAAGCTGAATTTCGCTTTGCAATGGTGTAGTAACGGTTAAGCCGTAAAAGCCGCTTTTATGTGTTACATCGCCAAACATGAAGTATGAGGTTACATCGCTTGTGCCGCCTAACGTGCTGGGAGTAACAAAAGAGACGTTGACGTACAAGGTTAAAGTTATAGGTGAAGACAATATTTCTTTAGTTATAAGCACTGGCGTAATGAAGGATTTTTCAAGCATCCAAAGATTAGATGGCGTGTAACTGTAAATATCCACTTGCAAGCCTTGATAACCCAAAATCACATCGGATTCAGGCATAGTCCAGTATCCATAAACTAAGCCAGTGTAGTTTCCAGTGGCATTCTGCGTTAAAGTTATTATGGCTGAATAAGTGGAGGTTAACTCTGTCTTTTGAGTCGCGGAAGATACAAGGTAAACGCGCATTGCATACTGTACTAAGTCAACGTCAAATAAAGTGTTGGATTGCACTGTTGAACTGGTGTAGTCAGCGTCTAAACCGTAAGCTGAAACTCCCTGCGTAGTGTATGTGTCCGTTCTAAAGTACAGGTTGCTTGTTTCGCCCATGCGAATAGGCGCAGTGGGTAAAGGGGAAGATGTAGGTGTAGCGGTTGGTGTTGGCGTTGGAGATGGCGTAGGCGTTGGTTCAGGTTCTTCACTTGAAACATAAGTCACCGCAAACGATTCTTCGCTTGTCACATTCCAGTTTCCTGAACTATCACTTAAATAATATTTAAAATAGTAAGTTACGTTTTGAGCAGGCAAAGTTCGACTGACATTAGCCCATCCAGGAGTACTTGAAAACGCTGTTGCAGTCAAATTAGTATAGCTACCAGAACCCACTTTGTAACTGTAAATAAAAGAGCTTAACTGCACATTGTCATTTGCAAACATGTAGAAACTGCCTAAAACTCCACCTGTTGAACCAGTATGTCCTAAAACTGTGTAGGTAGGAGGCATAACGTCTGATTCTGGCGCGGTGATTATTGTAACTGTGAAACTGACTTGTGCTGAATCGCTTGCATAGTCGCCTTCAACGTAGGCATATAAAGTACAGGTTACGTTAGAAGTCACGACTAAAGTGGTTTCCTCAGTCCAAGACTGATTGCCCGTGCTGGTTCCGTTGCTGAAAACAGCGTTATACGAGAAAACTTTGCTTGTGTCATTACCAGAATCCGCTAAAACAATGCTGGGCGAAGAATTGTAAGTTGTATTTGTAGGCGAGGTAATGCTCAAGTCAGCCGTGTAAGAATCAGGAACATAAGGCTCACCAGTAACACCATTAATTAAGTAATTAGTAACTTTTACGTCTTTCATCAAAATATTTTGCCCATATTCTTCTTCCGGCCCTCCATAATTGCCAATTCCCCAAATAGCAAACGGAATGCCTGTAACTGTACTGGTGCTGAAAGTGTTGCTTGTAAACAATTGGTCGCCATTAATCCACACTGTAACATTTCCATCTTCCGCACGGAAAGCCGAACCCTGTTTCACATACACGGTCCAATTTACCCAAGTGTTTTTAGGAATATCATCAATATCGATTAACTCGAATCGCCTATCTTGGTTATCTGCATAGTAATAGTTGTCAGCCTGCAACTCTAAAGTGTCACTTATATTATCAAAAACAAGTCCAAATTGTGGCGAAAAAGTAAAATCTGGATTACCATAAACGTTTTCCTCACCATTGAATTGCCAAACCAAACGCCAATCCTGAACGCTAAAATTGCTTGGAAGCAAAAATTTGAAATTATAAAAAGCTTCCTTTGTACTAATGTATGGGTTCATCCAGTTTGCTGATTCTCGACCTTGGATGTTGTATAATTTAATATGCTGATTTTCATCAAGAGGTCTTACACTTGAATTATCCATCATCATTTGCAAACAAGTTCTGCTTTCGTTTTCTGGGTCAGCTATTAACCGCATGTTACCCGTATTGTTTGCGTTTACCCAGTGCCATGTACCCTTTTCTATTTCGTATCCACAAGGCTCGGTAGGTGGAAAATATGCATTTAAAGCATAATCACCTTCGCCAGCGTATGCAAAAGACGAGTCAAAATATACAATGTTTTCACCGTCAGTAGAAGGAACATTAGCCAAACCGATAGTCACATCATCGATATAATTCGTGGAAGGCTGCCCAGCATTAAGCATTCCAACATAGACTGAACCAAGCAGACTTGACTCAGAAAAATCAAGCGTCTCAGTCATAATCAATACATCATCAATGTAAGCATTAACTTCGCCACTTGTAATGTTTAGACTAATTGAATATTTTTGCCATTCATACGGCGACCACTCTATATCCTCATAATACTCTGCTACATCACCCCAATGATTACGAATATGCAACTGTGTTTGACCCGTGCCATCCTTATAGATACGCAAACTTGCTAAAAATTGACCATCAGCATTACCGACAACAATAAATCCGTTATCTTCCCAATTGACAGGAGCTGACAAGTTAGCCATGAGTGAAAAATGCATAAAATCCGCATTAATGACCATGGTTTTATAGGAGTAACCAAAATAACTGTATGAACCAGTCGGATTATCTGCAATTAAAGCATTAGTGCCAGAATAGGTTATATCGGTTTGAATTGCTACATTTTGGTAAGGGTCAAATTGGTCCCAAAATATGAACTCGTTTTCATACCCATCATTAAAAACATTAATTACCTCATAAGTTTCAGCACACACTATGCTGGGTAACACTATCAATGGTACAAAAATAGAAAACACTAATAGCAGTATTAAACTTAAGCTGAATGTACTTTTTATTTTGTTTAAATGGTTTGAGAAGTTTTTCATTTTTAGTTTCTCCGATTTTTCATTAATATTATTGAGGCTCCTATTCCTGTGAGTGCTATCACCAAAAATGCGGTGCTTGCCCAGACATAGTTGACGTCGTCGTCTTCGTTTTGTTGTTGTGCCTTGTGATTTTCGCGGTATTTTTTATCATCCGCACATTTACGCTCTGGATGTTGCATTTTATAGTTTTTTCTCCGTAACCTCATTTTGTCTAGATGACGGTCATAGTATCGTTTACCAATGGCTCTTCTTTGTTCTCTATGAGTTTGACTCCACACACGACCTTGTTCAAGCATTTTTTCTCTGTGTTGAATATAATATTCTGCATTATACATAGTCAGGTCACATCTCTTTGTATTACTAAACTGAAAAAGTACAGCCATGCACCCATAGCAAAGAATATGCTGATAACTACAATTATCGGGTTAATCGGAAACAAGGCGGGGTTAGGATTTGTTGATTCAGGCAACAGTGCACCTATCGTGTTGGGAATCACTAAGACAAACGTTTGAAACACATTAAACATTACGCCTATAGCCCACAGTAGCATAGCGTAAATAGCGTAAGTTCCAGCCTTCAACAGCAACATAGCTAACCCGATTCCGACAGCGCCGCCTATTCCAACCAGCACCGAAAACGTTAAGTCAACACTAAACACATTCTGCAAAGTGGAAACGTCACCAAGCGGGTACTCAATTAAACCGCCAAAAACGTTGAATGCCCAGCACAAGTAACAAACCGACTGCAACGCTACAGCAAACACTAAAAACGCTATAAACAGCTTCAACTTTTTTAGACCTCCCTAACCTGCTGTTTTCCCTCATCTAACGCTATGAATATGCTTAAGAAGCCTGCAAGAGTAAACAGTGGAATACTCGCGTATGTTGTGCCACCGCCCCACCAGCCCAGATACAGCATGACACCGCCAATTATCCAAGCCAATATGCAACATGCACCTGCACTTCTAAAACTGCCAATGCACAAGAACAACATTATGATTGACGCGGCTGCAAGCTGGGCAATCTGTAAACTAGACATGCCAAAAGGCCATCCTGTATGAACCCTTGGCAACGTAGGCGTATCATGCCCCAGCCAATCAAGCAGTCCAAGCCAAGGATTATCACTTGAAGCTTGACCTAACGGTATTACCCAAGTGTATTCTACACCGTTTATGCTTGCGGTTGCAGAAACCAAATAGGATTTATCTGTTTCAGCGTAGTTCCAAAGAACTGTTTGCGTGTCACCTGTAGAGTTATATGTGTAGTCTATGATTGTGGTTGAACCGCTAACATGAGTGATGATAAAGTATAGCCAATCAGTAGTTTCGGAAGAGTCAATAAAGCTTAAGCCTATGGCTGTGCTGTTTAATCGTGCAGCATCAAACTTTGGCAAGCCGCCAGTGCTAACTGGAAATACACCTGCTAAAATGGGAATGTTAACGGTGAACTCGTTGCCAGCCGTAAACAACTGTGTATAACTGCCTTGGTCACAAATCACTGTTAAAGTGTACGTTTGAAATTGGCTTAAGACAAAAGGCACTGTGCTGGCGCTGTCAAGGTTATGTCTCTCCAACACGAAAACTACTGATTCACCATCAACCTCGTTAATGACGCTTACCTGCAAATACGGGTTTGTCATGCTTGCAAAATCAACAATGTTCAGGTTATAGTAGGCAAGGGCAACATCTGGGTCAGCAATGTATAAACGTAAAACCACGTCTGTTTCAGTCGGCAAAAAACTAACTATCCGCGTAATATTCCATGCTGAACTAGCGTTATAGCTGACTTGTACTAGTTTGCTGGAGGAGGTGACGTTAGTGTTTATTGGTGAACTTAAGGTTAACTGTGAAGAGTTGCCAAGTGTTGATAACATTGTTATGGTTACTGAGCCTGAAGCGTCTGAGCCGTCTTCATAGTAGGGGCCTAGAAACTGGTAATTGTATTCTAAAGGTTCAGGTGTTGGTGTTGGGGAGGGGGTTGGTGTAGCGGTTGGTGTTGGTGTTGGGGAGGGGGTTGGCGTTGGGGTTGGTTCAGGTTCAGAAACATAAACCGTAAATGTAACTGAATCCGTGTCTGAATCGCCAGCATCATTGTAAGCAGTAGCATAAAAAACAAAAGCGTGAGTGCCTGAAACGCTGGAACTCCAGTAAGTAGGACCGCTATATAACTGGTCTTTAATAGCCCATAAACCGCCAAACGTAACGCCCCAAGTAATATTAATCAAGCTGCTACCAGTAACTGAAGCAGACAGTTCTATAGGAATCGAAAAACTTGTTCCAGTTGCATAATAAGTGGTGGCTTCAGGGTCAATAATGGAAACAGACACACTATGAGAAGACATATCAGTAAAATAGGCAACATATACATGATTAGCCTGTACATTAACAAAAGTATAATACCCAGAAGATTGACCATTATCCGAGTAATCAGCTTCACCATCAATCAAGTAATAATCAATAACATAACCTGAATTAGCTATTGCACCCATAATAAAGTCCACACCAGCCGCAACATTATTAACGCCTTCAAGAGAAATAACCCCGTTTCCAACATGTGAAGTAGTAACTTGATAATCAACAGCTCTAGCATTTGGCAACTGAATTATGAAACAGCTAACAATCAAGCAGTAAACCAGAAACAAAACAAGCCTCTGCCTCATATCGGCATCTCCTGACTCTCAACCTTCTTTAAGCTAATATGTAAATTCTTATGACATCCAGCACATAAAAACTGCACAAGCAACGGCTGTGTATAGTCTGGATGATGCCTAATGGTTGCTTTTTCTGTTTTACATATCTCGCAAACTTGCCCTTCTTTTATCGGAATATTATAACGTGCAAGAGCGCCAGCATTATGCTTAACACGGTATTTTTGTCGATATTGCTGTTCGTACTTTTTTCTTTTTACTCTATCTCTTTTACGAGTGACTTTTGCCTTTGCACAAATTTCATCACGATACTTGAGATAATGCCTTCTAGCTTTTTTTGGTCTATGAGGTCGCTTATGCGTTTTCCGATACAAACGTTCTCTTGCTATTATTTGGTCGTAATGTTCAGCCCTATATTTTAAGTACCGTTCACGTCTCAGAGCTTTCGTATCAAGTTCTACTATATTACTCATTTCTTAAAAACCCCCCGCTGGACTCTCTTGGCTTTCTATACGTTGACTTGAAAGCCCCCACCACACAAGAAACATCACATCAACAACCACGATGCTAACGCCAAAAGCGTTCAAAGCACTCTGACTAGTCGCTAAAGCCCTAGGGTCACAATCCAGCAATATAGGATAAAAACCGTCAAATACCCGATTCACAATTAACGCGCAAGCCAACCAGATAAGAGACGACAAAAAAATAAACGTGACCGCTACTACACCAGCAAAAATGATTCCTGAATTGTCATGCAGTAAACGGTTAAGCGGCTTCAAGCTTGATAACGCCTCGCCTTCGAGTTTACTATTGCCCAGTTTATCGTGAAAAGAAAACCAAAAACTAGTAGGTAACTGATTAAGAATTTAACCACGTTTAAAGCGTTCGCGTAAACTCCAGTGAAAACGTAGCTGTCCGTAATGAACAGGCAAACTTGGTCCCAAGCGTAACTGAGTGGAAAATACACGAAGGGCATAAGCAGTATGCTTAACACGGCTACTCCGAGAACCCAGCCGACACCTGACTTATCTTTTTTTAGTTTTTGAAACACGCCGTTTTTTCCCTCCTAACCCTAACGCTTCCATACCAGTCAAAATTGGGTACGTTTTTTTTCCGCTTTTTACGCCGCCAACACGAAAGTTGGAGGGAACATTGAAGCCTTTGCCCTCAAACTTGAAGCCAAAACTAGGCCAACTAAACAAGCCTTTAGGCAAATCTGGCTGTGGAATAAAAGGTTGAGTAGGTTCTTCAATGGGCGTAAGTATAGGCTGTTCAGTTGGTTCTTGAATTGGAGTCTGCGGTTGGTCAGGTATAGGAAAAACTGTTTCGTCAGGAACATAAATGGGTGTAACGTCAGGAATGACATCTGGAGCAACAATAGGCGTAAATGTTGGAGTAGTCTCTTCAAAAAATGAAGATTTAGCTGGTAATGCAGGTTCAGGCTTAACATCAAAACCGCTTACACCCCCAGTTATAGGAGGTATAAAGCCAGAAGCCCCAGCAGGAACCACGCCTAAACCGTTATCTAAACGTGCCACTTGCCCAGGCATAGTAAAGAATTGCATCTCAACCTCTTCCGCTTGCCTACCAGCTTGACCATAATAAGTTTTTCCAGCGTAACCAATAAAGGGATTAAAAATAAGCTTGCTACTTGAAACATTACTAGCTTCAACAGTTTTTGGTAAAGATACATCGTCAAGCATACCGAGCGTTTTTTCAATATAAAACTGGTTTGCATCTATACCAGTTCCTTTTTTAACATCTATACTCTGAGTTGTCGCAATCTTACCTTTACCAGGTTGTGCAATAGCATTTTTTTTCAATGCTTCTTCCGCATCAATAGTTCGCCAAGAATTTTCACCATAACTTTTTTGCACCTTAACATTTTTTTGTGCTACAGCAATAGCTAAATCAGCAACATCATCACCTTTAGGAAAATCAACACCCATAATATCTCCAGCCTTAATTTTCGCTTGAAGCTCTTGAAAACTCAGTTTACGATTACTAAAGCTTAATTCAGGGCCTTCAACAACAGATTTTATTTTGCTGGATTCTCTAAAAGAGTACACTTCAAACTCGGTAACAGGCATATTTTTTTTATCGAAGCTTAAAGATGAATGAACCTCAGTTTCTTTAGCCAAAGTTTTAGCTATAGCAGCCTCTTCAGGCGTTAACCCAAGCTTTGTTAAATCAACATCTTTAACGCCAACAGCCTTCTTACTTGAAGCTGTGATAGCATCAGGATCAACACTTCGACCATACGACACTGAACGTTCAGAAGTATCCCATAGTTCAACCGA
>JBAZEV010000054.1:0-1500 GCA_041653695.1 Bathyarchaeia archaeon | reverse complement strand
GATTTCAAAGTTTTAAGGCGGACAACATCGCCAGATTCTAATTTTGCCTTAACTCCCATAGCAGGTAAATCAACATCATCAATTTTAGCAATAGCAGAAGATTCTAAATTGTCTAAAGCGCCACCACCCATAGTTTGTATTTTAATTCCTCTGTCACTAGCAAAGCCTTCAGTGATAAACTCAGTTTCCACAGTATCCTTAAATTTAATAACATCTTGATAACCAGTTTTTCTATTTGTAAGTGAAATTTCAGCATCCACTTCTTTGATTCCCTTATAAGTTGTCCAATCCTTAGTTGTTGGAACATCAGGCAAACCAACAACTTGAAGATTCGGCCTCTGTGGCGTTTGCCCCGTCATCTTCATCATCACTTTTTCGCCAACACCTAACTTCAAACCCTGAGCGCCTGTTTCTGCATCAAACTTGTAATACTGATTAAGATACTCCTGTGCTTTTTGACCTGGAATTGACTCGCGTATTTTCGCTTGTATTTTTGGAGCAACAAACCCGGCACCTTCAAAACCTAAATTAAAAACGGCTCCAAAAGCTACACCTTTTGCTGTCTCAACATAGTCACCACCACTTTTAATGTAAGCTTGACCAGCATCAACACTAGCATTAATAACTGTTCTGCCACCTAAAGCTGCAAGCTTCGAAGTAAAAGATGCGCCACCAGTTAAAGGCGTAGCCAACTTTGGCATAAAAGAACTAGCCGCTTTAACTGCGGTCATACCTATAAGGCTCATAACGCCACCTTCAGCGGCACTTTGCAAAGCTTCTTCACCTGTAAGCAAACCACCGCCCTGATAAAACTTGAAACCTTGACTAATTACTGGGGCAAGAAATTCACCAAAAATTACGCCTTTAGCGACACCTACACCAAGCGCAGGAGTGGCAACAGCGAAGGCAGGTGCAACAGCCATAACAGTAACAGCAGAACCAACTCTAACTCCCGTCATACCTATTTTTTCTTCTCCAGTTCTCGGAGCATAAGGCAGAGATTCACTTATAACTGGAATGTTGCCTCTAAAATCTCCAATCGCGTTTTTAACAGTTAATACAGCAGAAGGCGTAAACAAACTTGGCTCATTCTTGCCAATACTATTAATCGTGTTTTTCGCTTCAACATGCCAATTAAGCAGTTGCCCAGCACCACCCACTTCATAACGTACAACTTTTCCAAGTGCACCTTCATCTTTTGAAGCTGCTAAACTGGCAAAACCAAGAATAGTACTAGCAACACCTACAGGATTAGTTAATAGATTTCCTAAAGTTGGTTCGACAATAGCGGGTTTACTTGGGTCGCTTGCTATAGGTTCAAGATTATATGAAACTGCATTTACAATCATATCAGCTTTTGTTTTACCTGGAGCTATAGGGCCAAGTAACTCAACAGTTGTAGGCTTTATGTTAGTTACCGCGTAGCCTTCTGGCGGCACAATCTTTGTACCACCAGCTTCAACAAGTTGAGCCTCAGAAACATTTAACACTGAAGGATTA